>CALDNF010000171.1 GCA_937917475.1 uncultured Faecalibacterium sp. | reverse complement strand
ACCGCTCCTTCTCCTTCGGCAAGCCCATTGTCACCGCCACTCAGATGCTGGACAGCATGATGGTCAATCCCCGTCCCACCCGTGCCGAGATCTCCGACGTGGCAAACGCCATCTACGACGGCACCTCCGCCATCATGCTTTCGGGCGAGACCGCTGCCGGTGCCTATCCGGTGGAAGCCCTCAAGACCATGTCTGCCATTGCAGAACGCACTGAGAATGAAGTTCACTATATCGACCGCCGCCTGACTCAGCCTACCGTTACCGGCAAGATCAGCGTCAGCGATGCTACTGCACACGCAGCCTGCCTGACCGCTGCTGATGTCAACGCTTCTGCCATCGTCACCGTGTCTGAGTCCGGCAACACCGCCCGGCTGCTGAGCAAGTATCGTCCCATCCAGCCCATCATCGCCTGCGTCATGAATCCGCAGGTGCAGCGTCAGCTGGCCATCTCCTGGGGCATCACTCCGCTGATGATGGAGCTGGCCCACAGCACGGATGAGCTGATCGAGATGTCCACCACGCTGGCCAAGGAGAACGGTTACCTGCACGACGGCGAGCTGGCCGTTGTGACCGCAGGTGTTCCCGTGGGCGTGTCCGGCACCACCAACATGATCAAGATCCACATGATCGGCAATTGTCTGGCTACCGGCGTGGGCATCGGTCCCGAGGGTTCCGCTCTGGCCAACGCTACCGGCAAAGCCTGCGTCTGCCACACCCTTGAGGAGATCCGTGCAAAGTTCAAGCCCGGCATGGTGCTGGTCGTTCCCTCCACCACCAATGAGATGCTGAGCTTCGTCCGTGACGCCGCTGCTCTGGTGGTCGAAGAGCCCGGCCTGAACAGCCATGCTGCCATTGCAGGCAAGGCTCTGCTCAAACCCACCGTGGTGGGTGCCGCCGGTGCCACCTCTCACATCCGTGACGGTCTGATGGTGGCTGTGGACTGCGCACACGGCAGCGTGCAGCGTCTGCAGGCCTGATACGGAGGAGATCATATGGAACGGATCGCAAGTTTCTGCGTAGACCACACCAAGCTGGACCGTGGAATGTATCTGAGCCGTCAGGACGGCGATGTGCTGACTTGGGACATCCGGATGAAAAAGCCCAATCAGGGCGATTATCTTTCCACCGGTGCCGCCCATACCCTCGAGCACCTGTTTGCCACATACGCCCGGAACAGCCGCTATCAGGACGGTGTGATCTACGTCGGCCCCATGGGCTGCCGCACCGGCTTCTACCTGCTGACCCGGGGCCTGACCCCCGCCGAGGCTCTGGCCCTGACCGTGGATTCCTTCCGGTTCATGGCCGCCTTTGAGGGCGATGTGCCCGGTGCAAGCGAGGTGGAGTGCGGCAATTACCGTGACATGGATCTGCCTGCCGCCAAGGCTGAGGCCGCTGCCATGCTCCCGGTGCTGGAAGCTTTGACCGCAGAGCAGCTGCACTATTAAATTTTTCATTTCAGCAAAAAATGCCGGAGATCGTCTGATCTCCGGCATTTTTGTTTTACGTTAAATAATTCCAAGCTCCTGAAATGCCTTGGCGATGCCATCTTCTGTGACGGCCGGGCAGATGCGGTCGCAGAGCTGTTTGAGATGATCGGAGCCGTTTGCCATGCAATAGCTAATGCCCACCACCTCCGTCATCTGAAGGTCGTTGTCGCTGTCACCGAAGCCGATCGTATCACTCAGCGGCACACCCAGATGATCGCAGATTGCCCGGATGCCGGTGCCCTTGTTGAACTTCCGGTTGATGAGCTCTCCGTTCACAATGCCGCCGGGCCGTTCCCCAATTGTACTTTCGCAGAAAATGAACCGATCCTCGTACAGCCGCTTGGGTTCTTCCAGAGCAGATTCCCCGGGGGCTATATAAACGATCTTATAGACCGGCTCGCCATGGTAATCGCTGAGGGGACGGATGGTCATTCCGAACTCCATCATCTTTTTCCACCGCTCGGCCTCGCTGTTGAGGACACCCGCCCGGTCAAGGTTCCGGGCAAACCGCTCGATCATCTGGATGCCGCCGTAGGTCTCATCCCGGACTTCCAGCGTACATTCCACGCCGTTTTTCTCCAAGACCTCCCGCAGCCCTTTTACCTGCTCCGGCTCCATGGGGATATCCACGAGGATCTGATCCCCGCAGCCCACATAGCCGCCTGCGCTGCACACAAAGCCGTCAAAGCCATAGGCCAGCAGCGGCTTTGTCATCCGCAGGTTCCGCCCGGTGCAGAGAAATAGCTTGTGTCCGTTGGCCCGGGCCTGCCGCATGGCCTGCACGGCACTGTCCGGCACCGTCATCCCGCCCGGCGGCAGCAGCGTGCCGTCCACATCCAGAAAAATCAGTTTCTTTTCCATTCTCTCTTCTCCCCTTTAGTGGAACAGCAGTCCCATGCTCCATGCCCGGGCCAGCAGGCCCAGCAATGCAATGCCCAGAAGCAGAAGGACCATGGCACGGTTGGGCCCGGCTTTCCGCTTCCGCTGGGCGGCCCGGCTGTTTCGACTCCGGTTCTGCTGACCCTTCCGGCCGCTTTGACTCTGCCGTCTTGTCCCCTGTCCGCTCCGGCTCTGGCTGTGTGCCGGACGGTCTGCACGGTTTGATTGATTCGCTCTGCGGGAGCTGCTGCTCTGACGGCTCGTCCGCTCTCCGGCTGTGCTGCGTGGAGTGGGGTCTTCTGCTTTCTCCGCACTGCGACGGGGCGTTTTTGCCCCGCACCGGGTCAGAAAATCCTGAGCCATCCGGTAATACTGTTCCAGCTCTGCGGTCTTGAACGCTGCACCGGCGTAGCCTTCTTCCAGACATTCCACCGCTTCGTCAAACAGGATGGCAGCCTGCACCCCCTCCGAGCGGTCAGAAGCATGGGCCGCCTGATTGCGGGCCGTACGGACGGCATTGCAGGCACGGCGTGCCGCCGCCGGGTGTGCGGTATTTCCCAGCAGGTCCAGCGGTCGGTCTGTATCCTTTTCCGGGTCCAGCAGCACCCGCATACAAAGAGTAGTGTCCAGCTGCTGCCAACTGGTCTTGCCGGACAGGTCCGGCAGGCGGTCATAATACTCCGGGCTTTCCTTCTGCCGCTGTTCCAGATGCCGCAGCAGACCTTCCAGACTGTGGTCTCCCGGCTTCTTCTCCCAGTGCCAGCGCAGCAGGCGGCGGCTGATCTCGTCACAGGTTGTCTTGATTTCAAATGCGATCTGCAAAGCTTCGTCTGGCATATGTACATCCCTTTCCACCAAAAACGGAGGAAGCCTGCGCCCCCTCCGTTTTGTTTTCTGTTATTACAGCACGAACTGATAATACACAAATCCCCACAGGGCAATGCCTGCACAGACGATGGCCGTGATGGGCGGCACCCAGCGGATCAGCGTTTCTGCCATGCCGTCCCGGCGGTCCTCCTCATCCTCTTCGTCGTAGTCCTCCAGCGGCTGAGGCTGGGACTTCGGCTGGGCACGGCGCACTTCGTCCGGGCCCGGGATCACCCGGGTCCCGCCGGCTTCCGGTTCCAGCGGAGGTGCAAAGGATTTGGGCGGCTCCACCGCAGCGGGGCGGCTGGGCACGACCCGGGTCGCCTCACTGGCACGAGGGGTGCCCACCACACGGGTAGGTTCCTCCCCCCGCTGCTCCGGCTCTGCAGGCCGAGCGGCGGGTGCCGGGCGGACTGCGGGCTCACTGGGCTGGATCTGCCGGGGCTTTTCGGGCTGCAGCAGGGTGTTCAGCGCATTTTGCAGCAGGATGCGATCACAGCCGCACTCAGAGCAGTAAACGGTGTCCTCCTCTTTGGGATGGAAGGCACCGCAGGCGCAGTACCAGCCGTTCTCAAAGACCTGCGGCATATACTTGAGCCCCTGCCGATTCATCCGGCTTTCCAGCGCCTTCTGCAGCTCCGGGCTCAGGCGGCGGGGGGCCGGCAGGCGCACCCGCTTGATGCTGTCCAGATGGACCACCCGCTTGCCGTTGTAGACATTTTTAAGGGTAACATCCACGCTGGTAATGGCTTTCTGGGTCACAAATACCGCATCATCCATGCCAAAGCTTTCACCGGGCTTGACTTCGATGTCCCGATACTCGAACTCGTCCTCACAGAGGATGATGCCATCTACGCCCTTGCACTTGAAGTGGATCTCCAGAGCCGTCAGCGTCACACGGGAAATGTTTTTAAAGGTCAGGCAGACGGCGTGTTCGCCGCTGACCTCCCCCTTGAGCAGCTCCACACAGACAAACTGCACCGGGCTGCCGGGGGTGTAATAATTGGCCCGGGTATGGGCTACCGGTTCAAAATTTTCCTCCATCACACTCGCTCCTTCCCCATTTATTCGCCCTGCGGCGGCTTTGCCTCGGGCTTTTCGGCAGGCTCTGCGGTCTCTGCCGGTTCAGCGGATTCCGCCGTTTCCACCGGCTCCACCGTTACCGTGGAGTCGGGCTTTGCGGCATCCGCAGGCTGAGCAGCCTCAGCTTCCTCACGGGGAGGCAGCGTACCGCCAGCCATGATGGTATTGAACTGCTGCTCGTTGAGTTTTTCACGCTCCATCAGAGCCTGTGCCAGTGCGTGCAGCTGGTCGATGTGCTCCGTCAGGGTGCGGCGGCAGGTCTCATAGGC
>CALDNF010000170.1 GCA_937917475.1 uncultured Faecalibacterium sp. | reverse complement strand
GTAATTCTTATCATAACATAACCGCAGACTATTTTCCACAGGCAAAAAACGTGGTATACTTGTTTTTATCGTAAGGAGGATATCCCCATGCAAGCTACCGAGAAATATTATGAAGCCGATGCGTTCCGCACCGAAGCCGTCTGCCGGATCCTGGCCGCAGAGCCGGACGAAAAGACCGGCGGCGGACGGGTCGCTCTGGACGGCACCGTTTTTTACCCCGAAGGCGGCGGTCAGCCTGCCGACCGGGGCGTTCTGACCCTGACCGACGGCACAGAAATCCATGTTCTGGACGTCCACGAATCTGCCGGGGTCATCTGGCACACCGTGGACGCCCTGCCTGCCTTCCTTGCGCCCGGGGCCGAAGTGACCGGGAAGATCGATTGGGAGTGGCGGTTCGACAAGATGCAGCAGCACACCGGCGAACACATCCTATCCGGCATCCTCCACTCGATGTTCGGGGCCGAGAACGTCGGCTTCCACATCGGGAGCGAGACCGTTCGGATGGACACCAGTGTGCCCATCTCCGCCGAGGGTCTGCGGCAGGCCGAGCTTGCCGCCAACCGGATCGTATGGCAGGATGTGCCGGTGATCATCACCTACCCCACCCCGGAGGAGCTTGCGGCCTTGACCTACCGCAGCAAAAAAGAGATCCTCGGACAGGTGCGGATCGTCACCATTCCCGGGGCCGATGTCTGCGCCTGCTGCGGCACCCACACCGCCACCACCGGGCAGGTAGGCCAGATCAAAATTTTAGCCGCCGAGAACTACAAGGGCGGCGTCCGGCTCAGCGTAGTCTGCGGCCAGCGGGCTTTGCTGGAAGCGCAGGCCATGCGGGGCCGTCAGGCCGACATCGGAGCTTTGCTGAGTGCCAAGAGCACCGAGACTGCCCACGCCGTCCACCGGGTGTACGATGAGTACACCGCCCTGAAATTCAACCATTTTGGGCTCTGCGGCCAGCTGTTTGATGCACTGGCCCAGCTGACCGCCCCCGGAGAAGATGCCATCCGGGTCGTGCCCGGGCTGGACCCGGACGGTCTGCACCGGCTGGCGGCACGTCTGAGCGAGGCCACCGACGGCCTCTGCGCCGCCCTGACCCCCACCGAAAAGGGCACCGGCTACTGTCTGGCCAAGGCCGGCGGTGATGTCCGGCCCCTGACCAAAGCCCTGAACACCGCCCTGAACGGCCGGGGCGGCGGCAAGCCCGGCATCTGTCAGGGCAGCTGCGCCGCTGCACCCGAAGAAGTAGAGAAATTTTTGAAGGAGTACCACGAATTATGAGAATGCGTTTCAAGCCCTATGCCCGCGCTGAGCTGATGGCCAGTGATTTTCATGTCCACGACCCCTTTGTCTGGGGCGGCAAGTGGCGGGCCCAGTACGCCCGGCCCGAACAGCCCTTCATCCTTGAGCTGGGCTGCGGCAAGGGCGGTTTCATCTCCCAGCTGGCCTGTGCCCACCCCGAGAACAACTATCTTGGCATCGACATCACCGATAAGGTGCTGATCCTTGCCAAGCGGAAGATCGAAGCTGCCTACAACGAGGCCGGCCGCCCCATTGACAACGTGAAGATCATGAGTGCCGATATCGAGCGGATCCACAATGTCATCACCCCGGAGGATACCGTCAGCCGGATCTACATCAACTTCTGCAACCCGTGGAGCAAAAACGCTTCCTCCAACAAGCACCGGCTCACCTATCCCCGCCAGCTCATCCAGTACCGGGCCTTCCTTGAGGACGGCGGCGAGATCTATTTCAAGACCGACGACGACGATCTGTTCAGGGACAGCCTCGAGTATTTCCCGGCTTCGGGCTACGAGATCACCTGGAAGACCTTTGATCTCCACGAGAACGAGCCGGAGTGGAACATCCGCACCGAGCATGAGGGGATGTTCACCGAGATGGGCATCAAGATCAAGGCCCTCATCGCCCGCAAGAAGCCCGGCGACGAGACCGTGACTTGGGTAGAGCCCAAGGTCCTCAAGAAGCTGGCCGCTCAGGCGGAAGCCGAAGCCGCCGCTCAGGCTGCTGAGAACAACGCATAACAGGAGGTGAGTGCTGTGGCATCGCTTGTTTCGTTTTTCACCGACACCATGGTGTGCGGCTTTTCGCTCTACCAGATCTTCGGGTATTTTCTGGTATACTCCTGCATCGGCTGGTGTCTTGAGGTGATTTTTGCCGCCGTCACCACCGGCGAACTGGTCAACCGGGGCTTCCTCAACGGCCCGGTCTGCCCCATCTACGGCTTTGGCATGATCATCGTCCTGTTTGTCCTCACGCCCTTGCAGCACAGTGTGCTGCTGCTCTATATCGGCGG
>CALDNF010000169.1 GCA_937917475.1 uncultured Faecalibacterium sp. | reverse complement strand
GCATCCGGCGTGTATAAGGGGGATTTGTAATTATGATCAACGCAGTCGGCAGAGACATTCCCGAAGAGATCCTTGAGCGCACCGGCAAAGAGGTCTTTCAGGGCAACAACTATAAAAACGGCAAGGCCTTCAAGAAGGCCGGCCCCTCCGTCACTCCTGTGATGAAGAACGACCACGACAAGATGGTCAAGGACATCCACGAGGCACTGGTCAAGTGCAACGCCCATGACGGCATGACCCTTTCCTTCCACCATCACTTCCGTGAGGGTGATCTGGTGGTCTGCATGGTCATGGAGGAAGTCCACAAGATGGGCTTCAAGAACATCACCCTGAGCGCAAGCTCTCTGGGCAAGGCTCACGATGCTCTGGTCCCCATGATCGAGGACGGCACCATCGTCAACATCGAGTCCTCCGGCGTCCGCGGCAAGATCGGCGATGCCATCTCCCACGGCAAGCTGAAGGGTCTGGCCACCATGCGCAGCCACGGCGGCCGTGTTCGCGCCATTGAGACTGGCGAGACGCACATCGATATCGCTTTCATCGGCGCACCTTCCTGCGACGAGTACGGCAACTGCTCCGGCATGGGCGGCAAGACCAACTGCGGCGTGCTGAGCTACGCTTACGTGGACGCAGATCAGGCAGACTACGTCGTTGCTGTCACCGATTGTCTGGTGGCTTACCCCAACTACCCCGCCGAGATCAACCAGACCAAGGTGGATTACGTCTGCGTCGTGGATCAGATCGGCATCCCCGAAAAGATCGCTACCGGTGCTGCCAAGCCCACCACCGACCAGCGCAAGCTGCTGATGGCTGAGTACTGCACGCAGGTCGTGGCCAACACCCCCTACTTCAAGGACGGCTTCTCCTATCAGACCGGTGTCGGCGGTGCATCCATTGCTTCCACCATCTCCCTGAGCAAGATCATGGAGGAGAAGAACATCCATATGGGTCTGGGCGTCGGCGGCCTGACCAAGCCCATGTGCGAGCTGCTGGACCGTGGTCTGGCCCGCAAGCTGGTCGATACGCAGGACTTTGATCTGGACGCTGTCAGCAATGTCCGCTCCAACCCCAACCATTTCCCCATCTCTGCTGGCGAGTATGCAAGCCCGATGAATAAGGGCGCTTTCGTCAACAAGCTGGATTACGTCATTCTGGCTTCTCTGGAAGTCGATACCCACTTCAACTGCAACGTCGTTGTGGGCTCTGACGGCGTCATCACCGGCGCACAGGGCGGCCATCCCGATACCGCACAGGGCGCAAAGTGCACCATCGTCATTGCCCCCCTGCTGCAGGGCCGTATCCCCGCCATCTGCACCGATGTCACCACCGTGACCACCCCGGGCGAGAGCGTGGATATCGTCGTTACCGATTACGGCGTGGCCGTCAACCCCCGCCGCCCCGACCTGCTGGAAGCTCTCCAGAAGGCCGACTGCGTGCCCCTCAAGACCATTGAGGAGCTGCGGGATATCGCTTACTCCATCGTCGGCGAGCCGGACAAGGTCCAGTTCGGCGACCGTGTGGTGGGCATCATCGAAGCCCGTGACGGCACCATCATGGATGTCGTCCGTGAAGTCAAGCCTTTCTCCTTCCGCGAAGATTGAGTGCAGCCACCTCCGGCGTTCTCTCCGCAGCTTGCCAACCTGCGGGATTTCGGAACCAGTTCACGGGATTCCCTTCGCTCTTCTCAAGCCGCCGGAGACCATTGACACACAACTTCATGCGATTCTCCTTTTAATGGTTTTGTGTTTTATACCGGCATAAAACCGAAAGCCCCCTGCCCGCATCACGCCGGGCAGGGGGTTTTCCTGTTTCTGTGCCCCTTTCAGGTCCGTCTCATGGGGCTCTTGCTTTTCCCGGGGCAAAGTTTTACAATAGTGGCAGCAAACCTATGATCGGGAGGAAAGTATTTATGGCCTGCACAACAATCTTAGTCGGCAAAAACGCATCCTATGACGGCTCCACCATGATCGCCCGCAACGACGATTCCGGGTCGGGGCATTTCACCGCAAAAAAGTTCGTGGTGGTGCCGCCGGAGGAGCATCCGGCGGTCTATAAGTCCGTCCTGTCCCATGTGGAGATCCCGCTGCCCGGCAACGCCCTGCGGATGACCGCCATGCCCAACGCAGTGGAGGGCAAGGGCATCTGGGCGGCTTCGGGCGTCAACGCTGCCAACGTGGGCATGACCGCCACCGAGACCATCACCTCCAACCCCCGGGTATTGGGGGCCGACCCGCTGGTGGTCTATCAGCCCGCCAGAGATGGCCAGCCCGAAGTGCCCGGCGGCATCGGCGAGGAGGATATCGTCTATCTCGTCCTGCCCTATATCCACTCGGCCCGGGAGGGCGTGCAGCGGCTGGGCAGCCTGCTCAAAGAGTACGGTACTTACGAAATGAACGGCATCGCTTTTCAGGACGTGGACGAGATCTGGTGGTTGGAGACCATCGGCGGACACCACTGGATCGCCCGCCGTGTTCCGGACGACGTATATGTGGTGATGCCCAATCAGCTGGGCATCGACGCCTTTGATCTGGACGACGCTCTGGGTGAGCAGAAGAACTTCATGTGCTCGGCTGACCTGCGGGAGTTCATCGCCGAGAACCATCTCGACCTCTCGCTGAACGGAAAGCTGAACCCCCGGGATGCCTTTGGCAGCCATGAGGACGCCGACCACGTTTACAACACCCCTCGTGCATGGTTCATGCTCCGGTATCTGAACCCCCGCACAAAGGTCTGGGACGGCCCCAACGCCGAGTACGGCCCCCGCTCCGACGATCTGCCCTGGTGCATGGTGCCCGAAAAGAAGCTGACCCCCGAGGATGTGAAGTATGTGCTGTCCTCCCATTATCAGGGCACGCCTTATGACCCCTATGCCAGCTACGGCGACCCGGCTATGCGGGGAGCTTACCGTTCCATCGGCATCAACCGCAACGACTTCATGGCCCTGATCCAGATGCGGCCCGATGTCCCCGAAGCTTATCGTGCCGTGGAGTGGATCGCCTATGCGTCCAACGCCTTCAATACCATGGTGCCCTTCTACGCCAACGTCACCGAGACTCCGGCTTATCTGGCCTGCACTACCAAGGAAGTCTCCACCGACAGCTTCTATTGGGTCAGCCGGATGATCGCTGCTATGGCCGATGCCTCCTACAGCAAATCCCTCATCCATGTGGAGCGGTATGAGCTGGCTGTCCTCTCGTCCTGCCGTGCCCTGCTGAACCAGTACGATAAGCTTCAGGCTGCCGAGACCGACCCCGCCAAGCAGGCCGCTCTGCGCATTGCAGGCAATGAGGCCATCGCCAAAGCCCTCAAGGCCCATGCCGCCGATACGCTGGATAAAGTTCTCTTTGAGCTCAGCAGCGGCATGAAGAACGCCTATTCGAGATCGGATGCGTAATAGCCCTCTCAGTCATTGCTTCGCAATGCCAGCTTGACTCCTTCAGTCTCGCCTGCGGCTCGCCAGCTCCCTCACGGAGGGAGCCTTTGGCGAAAACGGAAAGCTTTACGGCAGAACAAAAGGCTCCCTCTTTGAGGGAGCTGGCACGGCAACGCCGTGACTGAGGGAGTTTCTCATAAACATAAAACAACCGGGCCTTGCGGTCTGGATTCACGGCATGAAACCGTTGATCTGGACAACAGGGCCCGGCATTTTATTTGTATGAGAAACTTTGTTCAGTCAGCATCCGTGACCCGGCCTGCCAAGGGCTCCCCCTTTGGGGGAGCTGGCATTGCGAAGCAATGACTGAGAGGGCTACTGGGAGAGCTGCCGCCGTAGGTGGCTGAGAGGGCTACCAGCTCAATAAACACCTTCATCTGGGGGGTCAGCCACTTATCCCGGTGGTAGAACAGCTGGCGGTACATCTGCACCTGACACTCGGGGACGTTCAGCCGGGCAAGGGTCCCGGCGGCAAGGGCGGGCCGGACGATGTACTCGGGCAGGAAGGAAAGCCCCATGCCCTGTTCTACCATCTGGCAGAGCAGGGAAGCACTGCCCAGCTCCAGATAGGGCTCCACCGTCAGGCGGCGGGCCGCAAGGCACTGGTCCAGAGCATCCCGGTAGCTCATCCCCCGCTCGGTCAGCAGAAATTCCTGCCCGGCCAGCTCTTCCAGCGTCACGGTCTCCTGCGCCGCCAGCGGATGCCCTGCCGGGGCCACGAAACAGACCGGCTCCGGCTGGTTCACGGCCCGGGTGATGGAGGAAAGCAGCAGGGGCTGATCCAGCGTATAGGCAAGATCCACCTGATTGGTGCTCAGCAGGCGGATCATCTCGTCGGCGGTGGCGGTGCGGAGCACCAGCTCCACCTGCGGGCATCGGGCGTGATACTGCCCCAGCAGCCCGGGCAGGAACGCACTGCATACCGAGTCCGCCAGAGCCACCCGCAGCGTGCCGCTGATCTGCTGCTCCGGCTGCAGTGCTGCTTTGGCCTGCTGGGCCGTGGCAAGCAGGGTGCGGGCGTAGGAAAGAAAGGTCTGCCCGGCATCGGTCAGCCGGACGGTGCGTCCCACCCGGTCAAAGAGGGGGGCTTCCAGTTCGGCTTCCAGCTGGGCGATCTGGGCAGACACCGCCGATTGGGAGTAGCCCAGCTCCCGGGCGGCCTGCGAGAAGCTGTGCAGCTCCGCAATGTGCAGAAATGTGTTGATCGTGCGCAGTTCCATGACCTTCTCCCCTCAGCGGCGGGTGATGTCGGTGACGGTGAGCTGTTCACCGTCCACCGTGAAATGCACCTCTACCGGGCCGAACTCCATGCCGTAGACCCGGCTGGGGTCGTGCTGGTAGGAGGGCCGGGGGTCCAGCGCCAGAACACCGGTCAGAGCGGCCCGCTGTTCCTCCGGCACCCGCAGCAGCAATGCCTCGGGAAAATCCACCTGCAGGGTGTGCCGCTGGGTCTGGGCCGTGAACCCGGCTGCGGCATCGGGGTGGCAGTCGGCATAGGGGATATAGGGCTTGATGTCGTAGATGGGGGTGCCGTCCATCAGGTCGGCTCCCCGCACGATGAGCACCGGGCCCAGCTCAGGGCGGTGCTCGATGGCTTCCAGCCGGACGCTGGACAAGCCAAGCGGGTTGGGCCGGAAGGGGGAGCGGGTGGCAAACACGCCCATCCGGGTGTTGCCTCCCAGCCGGGGCGGACGGACGGTGGGAGACCAGCTGTCCCGCACCGCCCCGGAGAACTGCCACACCAGCCAGATGTGGCTGAAATCTTCCAGCCCACGCACGGCGTCGGCGTTGCGGTACTCGGGGGTGAACACCACCTCGGCTTTCAGGCTGTCCACCAGCCCGCTCTGCCGGGGGATGCCAAACTTGGTGGGAAACGCTGTATGGATGTGCGCAATGACGTTCAGTGTCATGGCTTCGTTACTCATAATATACCTCTTATAATCCTCTGCAAAATCCCACGGCCTTGCCCTCGATCCGGATCTCTTCCAGCTGGGGGCCGGTAAAGATCATGGGCGAGCAGACGGAGGTATTGTCGGCCAGCAGCATCACGGCATCTCCCTGCCGGTGAAAGTGCTTGAGGGTGGCTTCCTCCCCGATCCGCACGGCGGCGATCTCTCCCTGCTCCACCTCGGGCTGGCTCCGGATGCATACGATGTCCCCATCGCAGATGGTGGGGGCCATGCTGTTTCCGTGGCAGGTCAGGGCAAAATCGGCGTGCCATGCAGCGGGTACGCCGATGTAGCTTTCGATGTTCTGCTCGGCTGTGATGGGAGTTCCGCAGGCAATGGAGCCCACCAGCGGCACCCGCACCATCTCGGGCAGGGGCTCAAACCCCGGGGGCGGCGTTGGCACGTCCAGCCCCAGCAGCCAGGCCGGGGTGGTGTGCAGGGCAGCAGCCAGCTCCTCCAGCTTGGCCTGCGGGATGTCATTGACCCCTTTTTCCAGCTTGGTGATGGAGGATTTGGAGCGGTAGCCCATCCGGATGGCCAGCTCTTCCTGCGACAGGCCCAGCTCGTCCCGGCGGATGCGGATGCGGTGAGAAAGTTCCGACATAAAAACAGCCTCGCTTTCGGCGAAAATGGTTCTTCTGAGGGCAGTATAACAAAAAATTTATCAAAAATCAACTTTTAAACGGCGAAATCCAGAAAACGGTTGACAATAAATCAACTCAAGAGTATACTACAACCAAAGATTGTACAAAACGCCTGAATTGCAAAACGGAAAGGGGGAAGGATTTCATGACCGATACCGAAAAGCTGCGCACCTACATCGACCTCCACGGCTACAAGCTGGGCTATGTTGCCCGGGTGATGGGCATCACGCCGGGGGCTCTGCGGTGCAAGCTGACCCGCGAGACCGAGTTCAAGGTCAGCGAAGCCGCCGACCTTGCCCGCCTGCTGGGGCTGAACCGGGAGCAGCGGGACGAGTGTTTTTTTGCGCAGGAACTCAGCCCGCAGTACACCCCCTGCGAAGGAGGCCGCCGATGACCCGGGAACAGCGGGAGCAGACCCGGCAGGCCCTCCGCCGCTTCGGCACCCGGCAGTGGGCCCGCAGCAACCGCAATTGGGCCGATGCCATTGAGAAGACGCTGGCCTACTACGACGCTGCCGACCCCATCCGCTCCGGTCTGCTCCGGCTGCGGTACTTTGAGAAGCGCAGCGAGGAAGAGACGCTGGAACGGCTCCACATCGGCCGCACCACCTACCTGAAAGCCCAGCAGGACCTGCTGAGCACCGTGGCCGTCTATGCCGCCCAGAGCGGTGCACTGCCGGACAAACAGTTCCCGAAAGTCCGCTTCCCGAGGTGGGAAGCGTGAAGCGGGCAGGAAAATGCAAAACAAAAGACCCTGCAAGCTTGTGCCTGCAAGGTCTTTTCAGAAGATGGTGCGGATAAGAGGACTTGAACCTCCACCGAGTTGCCCCGATTAGAACCTGAATCTAACGCGTCTGCCAATTCCGCCATATCCGCATATTCTGTTTTGTTCGTGAGCCGTGCGGCTCGGAACGCTGATTATTATACCACGGATGCGGAAAATGTCAAGCGTTTTTGGCGGATTTTTTTGATTTTCTGGTTTTCGGGGATTATTCTGCGCAGGAACGCCGTTCTTTTTGGGGCGTTTCTATGGATTTACTTCACCACGGCACCGCTGGACAGAGCCTCGTTCACGGCGTCCATCAGAGCCACCATGGTGCAGTAATTGGCACCGTAGGTCTCGGTGTAGGCGGAGTAGGTGTCGATCTGCTCCTGCGTGGGGGCCACATGGGCGGCTTCGGCAACGGCCTGATAGAGCAGGGCTTCCTTGGCGTATGTCTCGATATCGTCCGCCATGGAAGTCAGCATGGCATCGGCATCGTCATAGCCCATCACCTGCTTCACAAAGGTGTCAAGGTCCATGCCGTAGTAGGTGGACATGGTGTAGTAGTAATTCAGGCACTGCTTGACCTGATAATCCAGCACTTCCTGCGGGATGGACTTGAAGTCGGCGTTTTCCATCAGGTAGTCCATGGTGGCCGTGTTCAGGTTGTCCTGATAGAGCAGACGCTGGTAGAGGGCCTGCAGGTCGGCCACCGTGTGCACATCGTCGCTGGTGCCGTAGTTGCTGTCCACCCACTCATCGGTGAGCTCGGGCAGGACCTCTTCCGAGATGGAGTTCAGGGTCACCGAGAACACAGCCTTTTTGCCACTGAGGACCACGGTGTTGCCCTCGGCGTCGGTGGAGTCGCTGTAGCCCTCGGGGAAAGTCACGTTCACGTCAAAGGTCTCGCCGGGCTTGTGGCCCACGATCTGGTCCTCAAAGCCGTCAATGAAGGTGCCGCTGCCCAGCGTCAGGCTGTAGCCGCTGTAGGTGCCGCCGGTAAAGGCTACGCCGTCCACGGTGCCGGCGTAGTCGATGTTCACGGTGTCGCCGTCTGCAGCGGCACGGTCTACCTGCTGGGTGGTGGAGTGCTGGCTGAGCACGTTGTCGATCTGGGACTGCACGTCCTCGCTGGAGGGCTCTACGTCTGCCCGGGAGATCGGGATGGCGGCGTAGTCCTCGGGCAGGGTAACGTAGTCAAGGGCCTTGATGCCCTCCCAATAGCCGTTCTCGTCCAGACTGTCGCTGTAAGTGAAGTTTTGATAGTCGTAATCGGCGGCCTTGCCGATGAGGGCAGCGGCATCGCTGCCGGATGCGGCGGAAGAAGAGCTGGCGGTCTTGCCGCAGCCTGCCACGCTCAGTGCAAGGGCTCCTGCGCAAAGCACGCAGAGGGCTTTTGTGATCTTCTGTTTCAAAATATACCTCCTGTTTGCAAAACCGGCGGGATGCCGGAGATGAACCGTAAAAACGTATCTTATTATAAAGGCCAAATATGAAAAAGAAAAGTTTTTTGCAAAATTTCCACAAAACCGGCCGTTCCGGGCGACGAGATGCTGGAAAAGCGGGGCCCGTTCTGGTATGATAAAGAAAAACACCGCAGACAGAAGCCCTGCGGCAGAAAAACAGGGAGGAACAGTATGGACTACAACAAGGCTGCTCTCGAGATGCACGAGAGCCATAAGGGCAAAGTGGGCATCGTCAGCAAGGTGGAAGTCAAAAACCGGGACGAGCTGGCAACGGCTTACACCCCCGGCGTGGCAGAGCCCTGCCGGAAGATCAAGGAAAACCCCGATGACGTGTACAAATACACCTTCAAGGGCAATATGGTGGCGGTGGTGTCCAACGGCACGGCAGTGCTGGGTCTGGGCGACATCGGCCCCGAAGCCGGTCTGCCGGTGATGGAGGGCAAAGCCGTCCTCTTCAAGGAGTTCGGCGGGGTGGATGCTTTCCCCATCGTCATTGATGCCCACGATGCAGCCGGGGTCATTGCGGCCTGCAAGGCCATCGCCCCCACCTTCGGCGGCATCAATCTGGAGGATATCAAGAGTCCCGAGTGCTTTGAGATCGAGCAGACGCTGGAAAAAGAGCTGGATATCCCGGTGTTCCACGACGACCAGCACGGCACGGCCATCGTGGTCACCGCTGCCCTCATCAACGCCCTGCGTGTGGTGAATAAGAAGATGGAGGATGTGCACATCGTCCTCAACGGCCCGGGAGCCGCAGGCACCGCCATCATCAAGATGCTGATGACCGCCGGAGCCAGAGACATTGTGGCAGTGGATCAGTTCGGTACCCTGTACAAGGGCTGCAACAGTGCCGAGGCCCACAAGAACTGGCTGGGTGAGGTCACCAACCCCCGCCAGATCAAGGGCGGGCTGAAAGAAGCTCTTGAGGGGGCCGATGTGTTCATTGGCGTGTCCCGTCCCGGCATCCTGACCGCCGAGCTGTGCAGGACCATGAACAAGGACGCCATCGTCTTTGCCATGGCCAACCCCACCCCCGAGATCATGCCCGATGAAGCCAAAGCAGGCGGTGTGCGGATCATCGCCACCGGCCGCAGCGATTTCCCCAATCAGGTCAACAACGTGCTCTGCTTCCCCGGCCTGTTCAAGGGCGCACTGAGCGTCCGTGCCCGGGACATCAACGACCCGATGAAGCTGGCAGCGGCCTATGCCATTGCCGACCTCATCACCGATGCCGACCGCAGCGAGGAGAATATCATCCCCGGTGCCTTTGACCCCCGTGTGGCACAGGCTGTGGCTGATGCCGTGGCAAAAGCTGCCCGGGAGACCGGCGTGGCCCGGCTGTAAGCGGAGGAACGGACAATGAGGACGATTCCGGCACAGGAGATCACCGATACCGTTGCCCGCCTCTGCATCGAGGCCAACACCCGCCTGCCCCGGGATGTGCAGGAAGCACTGGACAAGGCCCGGCAGGAAGAGCCGTGGCCGCTGGCAAAGAATACGCTGGACCTGCTCTGGTCCAACCTGAGTGCGGCAAAAGAAGGAAACCTGCCCATCTGTCAGGACACCGGCATGGCCTGTGTTTTTGTGGAACTGGGCACCGATGTCCATATCGACGGCAGCTTTGAAGCCGCCATCCATGAGGGGGTGCGCCGGGGCTACACCGACGGCTATCTGCGCAAGAGCATCGTGGCCGACCCGCTGCGCCGGGGCAACACCGGCGACAACACCCCGGCGGCCATCACGGTGCATCTGGTGGATGGCGACGGCTGCACCATCACCGTGGCCCCCAAGGGCTTTGGCAGCGAGAACATGAGCCGCATCCAGATGCTCAAGCCTGCCGACGGTGTGGAGGGCTTTAAGAAGTTTGTGGTGGACACCGTAAAGCTTGCGGGCTCCAACCCCTGCCCGCCCATCGTGCTGGGCATCGGCGTGGGCGGCAGCTTTG
>CALDNF010000168.1 GCA_937917475.1 uncultured Faecalibacterium sp. | reverse complement strand
GCGTTGGTGTCGTTGGTCACACGGGTGACCAGCTTGCCCACCGGGATCTCGTTGAGCTGCTCATGGGACAGGGACTCGATGTGGGTAAAAAGGTCCTCACGCAGGTCGGAAATGATCTGCTGACCCACCCGCTGCAGAATGACGGCCTGAAAATAGGTGCTTGCCATGGAGAACACCAGCACGCCGCCATAAACAGCCACCCCGGCAAACAGCTGGGACAGTGCAAAGTCACCGGTGACCATCTCTTCAATGTAACCCACGATCAGCGGCGAAGCGATGTCATAGGCAATAGAAAAGAGCATCAGGAAGCCCACAATGACAAACTTTCCGGCATAAGGCTTTGCATAGTGCATCAGGCGGCGGACGATCTCACGGTCGGACATATTCCGCTCAAAACCCATGGCAGTCTTTTTGTCCTTGACTGCCGCATAAGCAAAGATCAGCAGGGCTGTGACCACACCGATCACTGCGCCCACAAGAAGAAGCGGATTGATCATGCGTTGCCACCTCCTACCTCATCTTCCAGTTTTTGCAGGTCTACCATCTTCCGGTACTCCTCGCAGGAGGCGTACAGCTGGTCATGGGGGCCTACAGCCTGCACCCGGCCTTCATCCAGAAAGATGATCTTATCCAGCCCCTCCACCGTCGAAATACGGTGGGCGATCAGCAGGGTGGTCTTGCCCGCCCGGCTGGTCTTGAGGTTGTCGAGGATGATCTTTTCGGTGCGGGTATCCACTGCCGAAACCGAATCGTCCAAGATCAGGATGGGCGCATTTTTCAGCAGGGCCCGGGCGATGGAAATACGCTGTTTTTGACCGCCGGAAACCGTCACGCCCCGCTCGCCCAGAACCGTCTCGTAGCCATCCTTGAAGTCCACGATATTATCCCGCACATCAGCCAGACTTGCTGCCCGGTCGATCTCTTCCTGCGAAGCATCGTCTACGCCAAAGCCAATGTTGTGGGCGATGGTATCCGAGAACAGGAAGTTATCCTGCGGGACATAAGCGCAGGCGTTCCGCACCGAGTGGATGGAGACGCTGTTCACGTCCTTTCCGTCCACAAACAGGGTGCCGTCCGGCACATTGTAGGTGCGGAGCAGCAGGTCCACCAGAGCCGTCTTGCCGGCACCGGTTTTGCCCACGATGCCCACACTCTCGCCGGGATGAATGGTGAAGGAGATGTTCTTGAGCACGTCATATTCACCGTCCGGATACCGGAAGGTCAGGTCACGGAACTCAATGCCGCCCTGCACATTTTCCAGTTCCGGCACACCGGGCCGGTCTGCCACATCAATGGGGGCATCCAGCAATTCGCTGACACGGTTGAGGGACGCCTTGCCTCGGGAAGTCTTTTCGATCAGCATGGATACGGCCATGATGGGCCAGACAATGGCCTCAAAGTAGCCGATGTACTCCACCAGTTCACCGGCATTGAACCGGCCCTGATAGACCAGATAACCGCCGTAGCCCAGAATCACGCAGATGACCGACTCCACAAAGAGGGTGACCAGAACTTCCAGCAGGGTGGAGATCTTGGTATAGATCACATTGACCTCTTCGTTCTGCTTGTTCAGCTTCCGGAAGGCAGTCAGCTCCTTGTACTCTTTTACAAATGCCTTGATGACCGCAATGCCGGAGAAATTCTCCTGTGCAAAATCCGACAGGTCCGAAAACGCCTGCTGCCGCTCTTCCCACCGCTTGGTCATCACCTTGCCCATAATGGTACCGATGGTAAACATGATGAGAGCGGGCACCAGTGCCAGCAGCGTCAGGGTGTGGTCCATCCGCCACATATTATAAAGTGCCAGCAGGCCCAGCGTCAGCGCATCAAAGAACATCAGCACGCCATCGCCGAAGCACTCCTGAATGGTGTCCAGATCGTTGGTGTACAGGCTCATCAGGTTGCCCACCTTATTGACCTGATAGTACTGCTGGGACAGTTTGCGGCTGTGGTCGAACATCTTCTCCCGCAGGTCTGCCACCACCCGGATGGCCGAGCCGAAGAAACAGATGCGCCACAAGAACCGTCCGATGACCATAATGACCACGATCCAGATCATGGGCAGACAAATGTGCTGGAACAGCACTTCTTTGGTAAAGGCCACGGTCTCACCGTTCACCACCACCTGCCCCAGGTTCACGCCGTTGATCACCAGCCGGTAAAGCTGCGGGATCTGCAGCTGGATAAAGTCCACCGCCAGCAGCGCAAGCAGGCCCAGCAGCAAAGCCGGGCCATTCTTGAGGTAGTAGCGGTTGATGTATTTGCCAAATATCACTGTGGTTTTCCCCTCCCTTTCTTTCCCGGCTCCTGCCGGAAGTCCATTACAGTTCACAGAATTTAAGTATACGAGCCAAAACGAATTCTGTCAACATTTGCTAACAAATAAGAAAAAAGAAGCCGTTGCAGCTGCGTACTGGACGCAATTGCAACGGCTTCGTGTTGGAGCGGCCGACGAGGCTCGAAC
>CALDNF010000167.1 GCA_937917475.1 uncultured Faecalibacterium sp. | reverse complement strand
TCATGTTGGGAATGCCGTACATCAGCAGGCCGCCCACACGGTCAGCACGCTCGAAAACAGTCACGGCGTGGCCACGTTTGTTCAGGTATTCGGCCACCGAGAGACCGGAAGGGCCGCTGCCGATGACTGCCACGCTCTTGCCGGTGCGGGCCGGAGGCGGAGCTGTGTGGATCCAACCCTTTGCGTAGCCGGTCTCCACAATAGCGTGTTCATTTTCCCGCACGGTAACACTGCTGCCGGTCACATCACCACAGGTGCAGGCAGCTTCGCACAGTGCCGGACAGACCCGGCTGGTGAACTCCGGAAAACGGTTGGTGGCCATCAGCCGGTGAAGGGCCAGTTCCCACTTGCCCTGATAGACCAGCTCGTTCCACTCCGGGATGAGGTTGTTCAGAGGGCAGCCGGAGAACATTCCGCCGATCAGCATACCCGCCTGACAGAAAGGCACACCGCAGTCCATGCAGCGGGCGGCCTGTGTCTGCTGCTCCTCCCGGGAGAGCCAGATGTGAAATTCGTTAAAGTTTTCAATGCGCTCCAGCGGCGGGATATCCGTGCTGGTCTTGCGCTGATAATCCATGAATCCAGTGAGTTTACCCATGATATCCCCTCCTTACTTGTTCTTCTGCACGGCGTAGAATGCTTCGATCTGCGCCTGTTCGCCGTCGAGGCCCCGCTCCTCCATGGAAGCAATCACCCGAAGCATATGGTCGTAATCGTAAGGAAGGACTTTCTTGAACTTGGGCAGGAATTCGCTGAAGTTGTCCAGAATTTCTTTGCCCCGGGGAGAACCGGTGAGTTCAACGTGTTCCCGGATCAGCTCTTTCAGGGCGGCAACATCGTACTTGTGCTCCACCGGCTCGAGGCTGACGGTCTCTTTGTTGACCCGCTGGTAGAAATCCCAGTTCTCGTCCAGAACATAGGCGATGCCGCCGGTCATGCCGGCTGCAAAGTTCTTGCCGGTCTGCCCCAGAACCACCACCGTGCCGCCGGTCATGTATTCACAGCCGTGGTCACCCACGCCCTCAACAACGGCGGTGGCACCCGAATTGCGGACACAGAACCGTTCCCCGGCCACGCCCGAGATAAAGGCCTGACCGCTGGTGGCACCGTACAGGGAGACGTTGCCGGTGATGATGTTCTCTTCGGGCTTATAGGAAACACCCTCGGGCGGGCGGACGATGATCTTGCCGCCGGACAGGCCCTTGCCCATGTAGTCGTTGCAATCGCCGGTCAGTTTGAGGGTCAGTCCCTTGGGGATGAATGCACCAAAGCTCTGACCACCCGCACCGGTGCAGTTGACGGTGTAGAGATCATCCGGCAGAGTGTTGCCGAACTTGCGGGTGATCTCGCTGCCGAAGATGGCACCAAAGGCACGGTCGGTATTGGAGACATTGAGGCTGACGCTCTGAGGCGTTTTGCCCGAGAGCTTGAACTTCTTCATCAGCACCTTCATATCGAGGGTGTCTTCCAGATGGAAGTCGTAGGTGTCAGCAGGTACAAAATGTACATTGCTGTTGGAGATGGCCGGATTGTGAAGGATGCAATCGAGGTCCATCTTGGAAGCCCGGCTGCCGGGGGCGGCGGGCTTGACATGAAGCAGGTCGGTACGGCCCACCAGTTCGTCCATGGTGCGCACGCCCAGCTTTGCCATGTACTCCCGCAGTTCCTGCGCCACGAAGGTCAGATAGTTGATGATGTACTCCGGCTTGCCTTGGAACTTTTTGCGCAGCTCCGGGTTCTGGGTGCAGATGCCCATGGGGCAGGTGTCCAGATTGCAGACCCGCATCATCACGCAGCCTTCGGCCATGAGCAGGGAAGTGCCGAAACCGAATTCCTCGGCACCCAGCATACAGCTGATGGCAACATCCCGGCCGGACAGGAGCTTGGAGTCGCTTTCAATGCGGACCCGGCTGCGCAGACCGTTAAGGATCAAGGTCTGATGGGTCTCGGCGATGCCCAGCTCCCAAGGCAGACCGGCATTCTTGATGGAGGTACGGGGAGCGGCACCGGTGCCGCCGTCGTAGCCGGAAACCAGAATGACCTGTGCGCCGCCCTTGGCAACGCCGGCAGCTATGGTGCCGACACCGGCTTCGCTGACCAGCTTGACGTTGATGTTAGCGTGACGGTTGGCGTTTTTCAGGTCATAGATAAGCTCCGCCAGATCTTCAATGGAGTAGATATCGTGGTGGGGCGGGGGAGAGATCAGGCCCACACCGGTGGTGCTGTGGCGGGTCTTGGCGATCCAAGGATACACCTTGGCACCGGGCAGGTTGCCGCCCTCGCCGGGCTTTGCGCCCTGTGCCAGCTTGATCTGGATCTCATCCGCAGAGACAAGGTATTTGCTGGTGACGCCGAACCGGGCTGAGGCCACCTGCTTGATCTTGGAATTGCTCTCGCTGTGGTAGCGTTCCTCGGGCTCGCCGCCCTCACCGGTGTTGCTGCGGCCGCCCAGACGGTTCAGGGC
>CALDNF010000166.1 GCA_937917475.1 uncultured Faecalibacterium sp. | reverse complement strand
AGGACGAGATCGGCACGCCGTACTGCATCACCGTGGACTTTGATACCGTGGGCGACGAGGCCAAGGGCATCGCTGCCGACAACTGCGTCACCGTCCGTGACCGTGATACCATGGAGCAGGTCCGTATGCCCATCAGCGAGCTGAAGAGCTACATCGAGAGCAAGATCGAGTTCTAAAATTACGTTTCGGGGGCCGCTGCCAAACACAGCGGCCCCTTTTTGCCTGTACATCGGAAAAATTATGATATACTAGATGCAAATCGATTTTTGCACCGCAGGAGGTTGTATTGTGGAAAACTTCAACGAACTTCTCAAGAAATATGCTGACTTCATTGTGCGGGTGGGTGTGAACCCCCAGCCGGGCCAGACCCTGATCATCCGCTGCCCGCTGGAAGCCGCTCCGCTGGCACGGCTCTGCGTCCGCAGCGGCTTTGAGGCCGGTGCCCGGGACGTGCAGGTGGACTGGTCGGACAACAGCGTTTCCCGCAGCCGGATGGAGCTGGGCAGCGAGGAAGCCCTGACCGACTTCAAACCCTACCAGCTGCGCCGGTATCTGGACTACGCCGAGAGCGAAGGCGGCGTCTGCGTGCTTCATCTCATTGCCGATGACCCCGAGGTCTACGCCGGTCTGGACGGCGGCAAGATCAGCCGGGTCAATGCCGCAAGCCGGAAGTTCATGGAGCCCTGGCGGGGCTACACCATGAATGACCGGGTCCAGTGGTCCATTGCGGCCATGCCCAGCGCACCCTGGGCCAAGAAGATGTTCCCGGAGATGGAGGAAGCTGCCGCCATCGAAAAGCTCTGGCAGCTGATCTTTGATGTCTGCCGTGTCACCGGCGGCGACCCGGTCAGCGAGTGGAAGGCCCATCTGGAACGACTGACTGTCCTGCGGGACAAGATGAACGCCTTTGATCTGGAAAGTGTCCACTTCAAGAGCAGCAACGGCACCGACCTGACAGTGGGTCTGGCTGACGAGGCCCGGTGGGAGAGTGCCTCCAGCAAGAGCGAAAAGGGCGTGACCTTCCTGCCCAACATCCCCACCGAGGAAGTCTTCACCGCACCGCACAAGGACAAGGTAAACGGCGTGGTCTATGGCACCAAGCCTTATGTGTTCAATGGTCAGCTCATCAAGGGCTTCCATGTGACCTTCAAGGATGGCAGAGTGGTGGAACACGGTGCCGAGGAAGGTGCAGAGCTGCTGGGGCAGCTGCTGGATACCGACGAGGGGGCACGGCACATCGGCGAAGTGGCCCTCGTGCCCGCTTCCAGCCCCATCAACCGGAGCGGTGCTCTGTTCTACAGCACTCTTTTTGACGAGAACGCTGCCTGCCACATCGCTTTCGGTGCAAGTTATCCCGGCACCACCGTGGACGGTACCGGCCTGACGAAAGAACAGCTGCTGGCCCGTGGCATGAACCAGTCCTCCCTGCACGAAGACGTGATGATCGGCGCAGAGGACAGCGAGATCACGGGCAGATGCCGGGACGGTCGCACCGTGGAGCTGTTCCGCAATGGCGTATGGGTTTTGTAAAAAAAGCTTGCATAATCGCCGGAAGTATGGTATATTCTAGTAGTACGATATAACTTTTAATGGAAAGTGGGCCGCAAGGTCCGCTTTTCTTGTTTGTTTGGAGGTTTTTATGGCGAAGCAGTCTGGCGGCAATACCGCCCAGAGAGTTGAGACGCTTGTTCGCCCCGTTGTGGAGGGTATGGGCCTGCGTCTGTGGGATGTTGTCTTTGAAAAGGAAGGTCCGGACTGGTATCTCCGTGTCCTGATCGACAAGGACGGCACCATGGACACCGACACCTGTGCGGAGGTTTCCCATGCGCTGGACCCCATTCTGGACGAGGCCGACCCCATCGATCAGAGTTATTACCTCGAGGTGGGCAGCCCCGGTCTGGGCCGCAAGCTGACCCGCCCGGAGCACTATGAAGCTCTCAAGGGCCAGAAGATCGCTGTCAAGCTTATCCGCCCCAACGAAAAGGGTGTGCGGGAGTTTTCCGGTATTCTGGCAGGCCGTGAGGGCAATACCGTTTCCGTAGAGACCGAAAACGGCACCGTGGAATTTGAGATCAGTGCAGCAAGCAGCGTCCGTCTGTGCGATGACGAGAATCTGTTTGACTGAGAACGAGAAATAAAAGAGAAATACAGGAGGAACCCGAAAAATGGCAAACAATGAATTTTTTGAAGCTCTCTCCATGCTGGAGCACGAGCGGGGCATCACGGCTGAGTATCTGATCGACAAGATCAAGGCTGCCATCGTGATCGCTGTCAAGAAGAACTATGAGGTCGAGGACGACAATGTGATGGTGGAGATCGACCCGGCCACCGGCAAGTTCAATGTTGCCCTCATTCAGGATATTGTGGCCGATGAGGACTGGTACGACGAGCACGCTCAGATCGGCATCACGGAGGCCCAGAAGATCCGCAAGAGCTATGAAGTGGGCGACCGCATCATTACTCCCCTCAAGACCAAGGACTTTGGCCGCATTGCCGCCCAGACCGCAAAGCACGTCATCCGTCAGGGCATCCGGGAGGCCGAGCGGAGCCAGCAGCTCAGCGAGATCCAGAGCCGTGCCCACGACATTGTGCAGGCCACTGTGACCCGTGTGGACCCCGAGAAGGGCATCGTTGCCCTTGATCTGGGCAAGGGCGGCGAGGCTATCCTGCCCCGCAACGAGCAGGTGCCCGGCGAGGTGTACACCGAGGGCCAGATGCTGCAGGTCTACGTTGTGGACGTGGTCAGCAGCGAGCGCGGCCCCCGTGTCATGATCAGCCGCACCCACCCCGGCCTCGTCAAGCGTCTGTTCGAGCTGGAAGTGCCCGAGATCTACGACGGTACCGTGGAAGTCAAGGCCATCAGCCGTGAGGCCGGTGCCCGCACCAAGATGGCCGTCTGGTCCAAGGACCCCAACGTCAACCCTGTTTCTGCCTGCATCGGCCCTCACGGCGACCGTGTGGCCGCTGTGGTCGAGAAGCTGGGCGGTGAGAAGATCGACATCGTCAAGTGGAGCGAGGATGTGTCGGAGTTCATCTCCGCAGCCCTGAGCCCCGCAAAGGTAATCAAGGTGGAGCTGCTGCCCGGCGAGACCCGCTCCTGCCGTGTCACGGTGCCTGACCAGCAGCTGAGTCTGGCCATCGGCAACAAGGGCCAGAACGCCCGTCTGTGCGCCCGCCTGACCGGTTACAACATCGATATCCGCCCCGAGAGCGGCTACTACGGTGAGGACGAGGAAAAGAAGGAAGAGCCCAAGACCGAGGAGAACGCCGCAGAGTAAGCTCTGCCCCACCCATGCCGAAGGAGGGAAATCGGATGGCACAAAAGAAGATTCCTGCCCGCCAGTGCATCGGCTGCATGACCAGCCGCCCCAAAAAGGAACTGGTGC
>CALDNF010000165.1 GCA_937917475.1 uncultured Faecalibacterium sp. | reverse complement strand
TTCCGGCTGGTTCAAATCTTGTGACTATTTGCGCTAATTCATGGGATTGCTATAGCGTGGTCTCTGTCAGGTCAAGCACTGGACCAAAGGGGTCAAAAATCAGGTTTTTAATGCCGTTGGCAAGAAGCAGCCGCTTTTGCTGAGAAAAGAGGGGAACTGCTGCGCAATCACTCAGCAGCTGCCGTTCACAGTCAGCCAGCAGAGCAGCCCGGGTGCTGCCGGTGGCCGAGGCACTGGCACTGAGCTGGGTGGAGTAAAGGGAGTTGCTGTAGTTTGCCAGTCCGCCGCCCTGCGCCGTGAACTGGTTCAGGATGCTGTAAACGCTGCCGCTCTCGGCACTGACCGGAACCAGAGCAATGGTGTAATCGCCATCGGTCAGCCGCTTTTCAAAATCCTCCTGCGGAACTTCTTCCACCGAGAAGAAAAGGGAAAACTGCTTCTGCCATTCTCCGTTGATGGTCTCCGCAGCCTGCGTCAAACCACTGTCGGCAGGGAGCAGGAGGGTGACCTTGTTGAAATCCGAGTTGGCCATCCCCTGCCGGGCGGTCATGTAGAGCTGTTTGGGGTCCGGGATGCTCGGGGCAGGGTCGCCGGCAGCGTCCCGGTAATCGATGCCATCCACGGTCAGACCGTCCGGAATGAGACCGGACGCCGGGGCGAAAAGCCCGCTGTCCGGCACTTCTGCAGCCGAGCGTGCGACTCCGGCAAGGGCCTGCCGCAGTTCGGTGGAAGCAAAGACCGAGTTGCAGTTGAACACAAGGCTCCATGTGGTGTCGGAATAGGAAATGCTCTGGTAGGAGGTCTTCTCACCTGAGGTGTCCAGTGCAGCGGAACATTTCTCGTTGGCAAGGAGCTGAGCGGCAGACTGCCCGCTGGCGTTGGTGTTCTGGACCAGACGTAAACTGTCCACCAGACTGCCGGAAGGCTCCCGCCGGAGGAACAAACCGCTGGCTGTCCAGTTGTAAATGTAAAAACTTCCGCTGGAAAGGGTGGAAGCGGTGGTCAGGCCGTAGGTACCCCGGGTGGAATCAAAGAAGCCTTCGTCACAGGGCATGGCCCCAGGCAGGGTGAGCTTGGAGAGAAAATTTTCATCCGGTGCGCTGAGCTGAAATACCAGAGTGGTGTCACCGTGGGCCGAGACGCCAAGAGACGACTCCGGCATCTGTCCGCTGAGAACGGCAGAGCTGTTTTCAATGGCCGAAAATTCCACGGCATAGGGAGAAGCGGTCTCGGCCCGGAACATCCGCCGGAACGCAAAGACAAAGTCCTCTGCGGTAATGGCGTAGTCCGTGGCGGTGCCTTTGGCGGCAGTATAGGTCAGGCCGCTCTTCAGATAAAAGGTATAGGTGCGCTTGTCGGAAGAGATCTCCCACCGCTCGCAGAGGGCAGGCACCAGCTGTCCGGAAGAGTTTTTCCGGACAAGGCCGCTGTAGAGGTTCTCACAGGCGATGACGTCGGAGGCGTTGGAGGCCACCTGTGGGTCAAGGTTTGAAGGAATGTCATCCACAAACCATGTAAAGCTGTTGGAGCCGGACCCACAGCCGGTGAGGGAAAAGACGAAAGCGGCGGCAAAGGCCGCTGCAAAAAATCGGATGTGTAATTTCAAGGGGAATAAGTCCTTTCGGGGTTCAGAAGATCATAAGAATTACGCAGGAGCAATGTTCTGCTCAATAAGTGTAGCAGAAAGTGTCGGAAAAGACAATTATCAAATTGTGAATTTCAATGGCCTTTTGTGCCATGGTTTTGGGTTTTCCGTTGCCAATTGCCTTTAAAAGGTGTAAAATGGGAAAGCAATGAGAATTGCTGCTACAGAAAAGTTACTGGATATTCATTTATTATAGAGGAGGTTCTGTTTTTATGCAGAAAGAACAGCAGAAACTTGCCGAGCTGGTCTGCGGCAAAAATGTCGCTTTCATCGGTGCAGGCGTCAGCCACAAGACCCTCATCAAGGAGTTTGTGGAGCTGGGAGCTCATGTGACCCTCTGCGATAAGAAAAAGTCGGTGGAGGAGTTCGGCGATTATGCCGACACCATCCGCAGCCTTGGCATCAAGCTGAGCTTAGGCGACAACTACATGGACGGCTTCAAGGGGCAGGACATCATCCTGCGCACCCCGGGCTTTGAGTATTTCCAGAAGCCGCTGCAGGATGCCATTGCGGCAGGTACCATGGTCACCAGCGAGGTGGAGCTCTTCTTTGATTTCTGCCCCTGTGAGATCGTAGGCGTGACCGGCTCCGACGGCAAGACCACCACCACCACCCTGATCTCCAAGTTCTATGAGGCTGCAGGCCGCAAGGTCCATCTGGGCGGCAATATCGGTGCTGCCCTGCTGCCCATGCTGCCCGATGTGGCCCCGGAGGATGTGGCAGTGGTAGAGCTGTCCAGCTTCCAGCTCATCAGTATGCACAAGAGCCCCAGAATCTCGGTCGTCACCAATGTGACCCCCAACCATCTGGATCATCACAAGGATATGCAGGAGTATATCGATGCCAAGCGGAATATCCTGCTCCATCAGGTGCCGCCCTGCCGTGAGGTGCTGGGCTACGAAAACGACATCACCCGCTCCATGGTGCCCGACTGCAAGGGCAAGCAGGTGTGGTTCACCCGCCTGCATACCACCGACAACGGTGCTTTCCTGCGGGAAGATGGGATGCTCTGCATGGCGGAAAACGGTGTGGTGACTCCCTTCCTGGCGCAGAAGGACGTGAAGCTCCGGGGCCTGCACAACATCGAAAATCTGCTGGCTGCAGCCGCTGCAGTCTGGGGTGAAGTGCCGGTTGAGGCCATCCAGAAGGTGGGCAGCACCTTTACCGGTGTGGAGCACCGCATTGAGCCGGTGCGTGTGCTGGACGGCGTGACCTATTACAACGATTCCATCGGCACCAGCCCCACCCGCACCATTGCGGGCCTGCGCAGCTTCGATCAGAAGGTGATCCTGATCGCCGGCGGCTACGATAAGAAGATCCCCTATGAGCCGCTGGCTCCCGAAGTGCTGAAGCACGTCAAGACTCTGATCCTCATGGGTGCTACCGGCCCCCGCATTGAGAAGGCTGTCCGGGAGCATCCCGACTTTGCGGCCAGCGGTCTGGAGATCCAGCACGCCGATTCGATGCAGCACGCTGTGGAGCTGGCCCGTGCTGCTGCAAAGCCCGGCGACGAGATCATTCTCTCTCCCGCCAGTGCATCCTTTGACCTCTACCCCAACTTTGAGGCCCGGGGACGGGACTTCAAGAACATCGTCAACGCACTGAAATGATCGCACAGGTGACGGATCAGCGTCAGAAACAGCGTTTTTTCAATGCCTGCCGGGATAAGCTTTGTTTTGCGGCCCAAATGCCGCTTTCACTGGAGCTGTTTGGCAAAAGCCAGCCGGGACGCTTTTTTGAGGGGCCGACGCTGGCCGTGGAGCTGAGCGGAAGGACCGCCTGGGTGGCGGGCCATGGAAACCCGGATGAACTGGCCAGCTTTCTGAGCTTCTGCGGCAGTCAGGCAGTGGTATTGGACGAAGCCGAGGGTCCACCGCCGACGGGATGGACCAGAGCAAAGACCCATACGGTGTTTGGACTTATGCCGGGCCGTCAGCTGCCGCTTCCGTCCGCAGATGAGACGCTTTGGGCAAGCCTGACACTGGATGAGGAGCCCCCGGCTTTTCCCATTGCGGAGTTCCTCTTTCCGGACAGCCCCGCCCGGCGGGACGACTTTTACTCGGAACTCTGCACCAAGCGCAGCCGGGGCAGAGCCTTTGTCTGGGCCCTGAGGACCCGGGAAAGAAAGCTTGCCTGCACAGTGGGAGCGTACGCCATTGCAAATGGGCAGGCTTATATGGCCTGCGGTGAAACGGAAGAATCGCTGCGGGGTCGAGGTGTCGGCGGGCGGATCATCGTTCAGATGGCAAATGCGCTTTCAGCCAGAGGATACCAGCCGGTGTTTCTGTGCAGCCCGGAGCGGGTGCATTTTTACAGAAGTCTCGGCTTTGAAAAGCTGGGCGAATATGCACGCTACGAAAAATAAAAGAACTTAGGAAAAATTAAATATGTCAATGTTGAACCACTTTTTCGATTACAAACCTGAGGTTCTGGCTTTGGATGAAAAAGCCATGGAGCTCTGCCAGCCCTATTTCCGCCATATGGAGGAGATCCGGGATTTCAACCAGCTCAAGATGCTCAAGGCCTTTGCGGACACCCAGATGTCCTCCACCGATATGCTGGGCACCACCGGCTACGGCTTGTGGGACACCGGCCGGGCCAAGCTGGAACAGATCTTTGCCGAGGTGATGGGAGCCGAGGATGCGCTGGTCCGCAGTCAATTCCAAAGCGGGACCCACACGCTGGCTGTGGCCCTCTTTGGTCTGCTGCGCACCGGCGACACCCTGCTTGCCGCCACCGGCCGCCCCTACGATACGCTGGAAGGCGTCATCGGGCTGGACGGCAAGGGCAAAGGCACCGGCACCCTGATGGATTACGGCGTGAAGTACGAGGAAGCACCGCTTCTGCCGGACCATACCCCGGACTATGCCCTCATTGCCCAGAAGGCACCCGGGGCCAAGGTCTGCCACATCCAGCGCAGCCGGGGTTATCTGCAGCGCAACGCCTTCGACCTTGCCACCATCCGGAAAATCGCTGATACGGCCCGGGCAGCAAACCCCGATATCATCATCTTTGTGGATAACTGCTATGGGGAGTTTACTCAGACCGAAGAGCCCTGTCAGGCCGGTGCCGACCTTGTGGTGGGCAGCCTGATCAAGAATCCCGGCGGCGGCATTGCCCCCACCGGCGGCTACATTGCAGGCCGTCATGATCTGGTGGAGCAGTGTGCTTACCGGCTCAATGCCCCCGGTCTGGGCAAGGAGCTGGGCTGCACGCTGGACACACCCCGGGATATGTATCTGGGCTTCTACTATGCACCCGGCGTGGTTTGCGAGGCCATCAAGACCGCCATTTATGCGCAGTGCCTGCTGGAATTGCTGGGCAAAAATCCCATTCCCCGGTACTGCGAGGATCACAACGACATCGTGACCTGCTTTGATGCCGGTACGGCAGATGCCCTCATCGGTTTCTGCCGGGGCATCCAGTCGGCCAGCCCGGTGGACAGCTACGCCGCCCCGGAACCCTCGCCGGAACCGGGCTACACCGATGAGGTGGTCATGGCAAGCGGCAGCTTTACGCAGGGCAGCACCATTGAGCTCTCCTGCGACGGCCCCCTCCGGGAGCCCTACACCTGCTACCTGCAGGGCGGCCTGAACTTTGCCGCCAGCCGTGCCGGTGTGCTGC
>CALDNF010000164.1 GCA_937917475.1 uncultured Faecalibacterium sp. | reverse complement strand
CTTCCTGCCACCAGAACTCACGGCTGCGCAGGAAGGGGCGGGTGGTCTTTTCCCACCGCACCACGCTGCACCACTGGTTATACTTCATGGGCAACTCACGGTAGCTGTGCAGTACCCGGGACCAGTGGTCGCAGAACATGGTCTCACTGGTGGGGCGGACGGCCAGCCGCTCTTCCAGCGGATCGGAGCCGCCCATGGTGACCCATGCCACCTCGGGGGCAAAGCCGTTGACCAGCTCGCCTTCCTTCTGCAGCAGGCTCTCGGGGATCAGCACCGGCATGGCCACGTTCTCATGGCCGGTGGCCTTGAACCGTGTATCCAGATCCTTCTGGATCAGTTCCCAGATGGCCTGACCGTAGGGGCGCAGGATGATAAAGCCCTTGACGCTGGAGTACTCCACCAGCTCTGCCTTGACGCAGATATCGGTGTACCACTGCGCAAAGTTCTCTTCCTGACTGGTGATCGCCTGCACAAGCTTCTTGTTGTCTTTTGCCATTTTAAATTTCCTCCCAAGGCCGTGCGCCAAACGAATTTCGCTTTGCCTTCGTTCCGCACGAACCCATATTAAAAGCCCCGCTGCGGCTCTGCCGGATGCAAAGCCTGCGGGGCTTCTTGCAAAAATAAGATCAGCCCTTCTGGTGGCTCTCCACGAAGTTCACCACGTCGCCCACGGTGCGCAGATTCTCGATGGCGTCGTCAGGCACCTCGATGCCAAACTCGTCCTCCAGCGTCATCACCATGTCCACGATATCCAGACTGTCGGCCTCAAAATCGCTCATGATGTCACTGTCCATCGTGATCTTTGCGGGGTCGATGTCCAGCTGCTCCGCCAGCAGTGCACGAATCTTCTCAAACGTATCCATTGTGCGCTCTCCTTTTTATGCTGTTACTGTAAAAATCACTCACTCCGGCTTGCCCCGGTACAATGATCTCCCTTTTTTTATATCCCATGGGATGCCCATTGTCAAGCCCTGTTTTGCAAACAGGCCGCTCTGCGGCAGAAAATCACGGTTAAAATTCTGCAAAAGTCTTTTTTCGCTTGACAGAACCCATTTTGCTCCTTATCATAAGTAGTGACAAACTCTCTGGGTCTGAAGGAGACTTTTCATGAAAGTATCGTTTACCAAAATGCAAGGCTGTGCCAACGACTATATCTATCTGGACTGCCGGGCGGGCGGTGTGCCCGCTGAGGTGGCCCGGTGGGCACAAAAGCTGTCGGCACGGCATTTTTCCATCGGAGCGGACGGCATCATCTGTGTCTGTGCACCCGAAACGCCGGGGGCTGACGGCAGGATGCGGATCTTCAACGCCGACGGCAGCGAGGGCCGGATGTGCGGCAACGGCATCCGGTGCGTGGCTCAGTGGCTGCGGGATCATGACCCCGCCTGCGCCGAAAAGCCGGTGCTGAAGATCGATACCCTCAGCGGGCTCAAGACCGTAGCCTATCAGGGCAACGGCTGCTGGCAGGTGGAGATGGGAACTTACAGCACCCTGCCTGCCGACCTGCCTGCCGTGGGCATGGGCGATGGGCCGCTGGTGGATGTTCCGCTGGAAGTGGATGAAAATCTGTGGCGGGTGACCTGCATCAATGTGGGCAATCCCCACTGCGTGACCGTGGTGGACCGGGTGGAAGATCTGAGGCTGGACGAGATCGGCCCCGGGTTTGAGAACCACCCCAATTTCCCCGAGCGGATCAACACCGAGTTTGTCGAGGTCGTTGACCCCACCCATCTGAAAATGCGGGTCTGGGAGAGGGGCAGCGGTGAGACCTGGGCCTGCGGCACCGGAGCCTGCGCTACGGCGGCAGCCCTGACTGAACTGGGGGTTTGCCCCCGGGGCGAAGACATTCACATCACTCTGCGGGGCGGCGAGCTGGTCATCCGGCTGCTGCCCGGCAGTCAGATCCTCATGACCGGTCCTACCGAGACGGTCTGTGAGGGCGTGACAGAAGTTTGAAAGTGAGGGAAAGTATTTATGAAGATGAACAAACATTATGGTGAGCTCAAGGCAAGCTACCTCTTTGTGGACATCGCCCACAAGGTGGCTGCATATCAGGAGGCCCACCCCGAGAAAGAAATCATCCGTCTGGGCATCGGCGATGTGACCCAGCCTCTGGCAAAGTGCGTGGTGGACGCCATGCACGCTGCGGCCGACGAAATGGGCACCAAGGCCGGTTTCCACGGCTACGGCCCGGAGCAGGGCTATCCGTTCCTCAAGCAGGCCATTCAGGGCTATTACGCATCCCGCAATACCCAGATCGCTGAGGACGAGATCTTCATCTCCGACGGCGCAAAGAGCGATCTGGCCAATGTGCTGGGCCTGTTTGACGTGGACAACACCGTTCTGGTCCCGGACCCCGTTTATCCCACCTATGTGGACGATAACGTGACCGATGGCCGCAAGATCATCTATGGCCGAACCAGTCAGGAGAACGGCTTCCTGGGGATGCCCGATGAGAACGTCAAGGCTGACATCATCTACATTTGCAGCCCCAACAACCCCACCGGCGCAGCTTACACCCGGGAGCAGCTGAAGGAGTGGGTGGCCTACGCAAAGAAGAACGATGCCATCATCCTCTATGATGCAGCTTACGAGTGCTTCATCTCGGACGGTGCGCTGGCCCGCAGCATTTTTGAGATCGAGGGTGCCCGGGAGTGCGCCATTGAGATCTGCTCCTTCTCCAAGATCGCAGGCTTCACCGGTACCCGCTGCGGCTACACCGTGGTGCCCAAGGAGCTGGAGCGCGAGGGCATGAACC
>CALDNF010000163.1 GCA_937917475.1 uncultured Faecalibacterium sp. | reverse complement strand
GGGTCTTGTAGTCGGCCTCGGCGTGCTTGCCCTCGGTGATGAAGGGCAGGATGAAGTTCTTTGCCACCTCCATGCCGCCGTCCAGATAGAGGGCAGCGATGACGGCCTCAAAGGCATCCGACACCACGCTGGGGCGGGTGCGGCCGCCGCAGCGTTCCTCACCCCGGCCCAGCCGCAGATACTCGCCCAGATTGATCTCCTGTGCAAACTGGAACAGTGCCCCCTCGCTGACAAGGCTGGCCCGGATGCGGGTCAGGTCGCCCTCGGGGCGGTCGGCGTAGGCGTGGAAGAGATAATCGGCCGAGACGATCTGCAAAACGCTGTCGCCCAGAAATTCCAGCCGCTCATTGTGCCTGACCGGCACCCGGCTCTCGTTGGCGTAGCTGGTGTGGGTCAGGGCCGTCTGAAGCAGCTCCGGGTTCTTGAACTTGTAGCCGATGATCGTTTCGAGTTGATGACTCATTGTTCTGCCTCCTGCGGTTTCAGTTCATCCAGTGCAGCCTGCATGGTGCCGCACAGATCGTTCTCCACGCAGATCTTTGCCTGCCGGATGGCGTTCTTGATGCCCTTGGCCTTGGAGGAACCGTGGGCCTTGATGACCGGCTGTTTTGCACCCAGGAAGGGGGCCCCGCCGTATTCCTCGCTGTCCATCTGGTGCTTGAGGTCCGACACGCCGCTCTTGAGCAGCAGGTAGGCCAGCTTGCCGCCCAGGTTCTTGAGGAACATTTCCTTCAGCATCCCCAGCAGCATCTTGGCCACGCCCTCGGTGAGCTTGAGCACCACATTGCCGGTGAAACCGTCGCAGACCACCACATCCACCTCGCCGTTGGGCACGTCCCGGGGCTCGATGTTGCCCACGAACCGGATGCCCGGCGTGGTCTTGAGCAGCTGATGGGCTTCCCGCAGCATGGGGGTGCCCTTGGACTCCTCAGCACCGTTGTTGACCATTGCCACAGAGGGCGAAGTGCGGCCCTCGACCTTGTTCACATAGCAGCTGCCCATGACCGCAAATGCGGCCAGCATCTCGGGGCGGCACTCCACGTTTGCACCGCAGTCCAGCAGCAGATAGGCCTGCTTTTTGGCCGGGACCATGGTAGCCAGAGCCGGACGCTTGACCCCCCGCAGGGTGCGGACGATCAGGCTTGCGCCCACATGGAGGGCACCGGTGGAACCGGCAGAAACAAAGGCATCGCCCTTGCCCTCCTTGAGCAGGTTCAGACCCACCACGATGGAAGAATCCTTCTTGCTGCGGATGGCCCGGGCAGGCTCATCGCACATCTCGATGACCTCGGTGCAGTTGACCAGCTCGATGCCGTCCAGCGGGATATTATGCTCGGCGGCGGTCTTGCGGACCAGCTCTTCATTGCCCACGCCGATCAGGGAAACGCCGTACTCCTTGACGGCGGCAGCTGCGCCTTCCAGCACAGCGAGGGGGGCGTTGTCTCCGCCCATCATGTCCACGATGATCTTCATAGTGTCTCTCCCTTCTTATAATACATTTTCATCCAGCCACTGCTGGAAGCTTGCCACGGCACGCTGTGCCACTGCCATATAACGGAGCCGCTTGTCCCGGGGGCGGCTCTCGGCGGGCAGCGGGGGCAGGATGCCCATATTGGCTCCCATGGGCTGGAAATGCTTGTTCTCGGTGGTCAGATAGCCGATCAGCGCACCGCACATGGTGTCCGGCGGCGGCGGGGGCAGCTGCTTTCCGGTGAGGCGCGCGTAGATGCTGCGGGCAGCCAACAGGCCGCAGGCAGCACTTTCCATATAACCCTCAAAGCCGGTGATCTGCCCGGCAAAGAACACGTTGGGATGCTCTTTCAGGAACAGCCCGGCATCCAGCACCCGGGGCGCATCCAGAAACGTGTTGCGGTGCATCACGCCGTAGCGGACGAACTCGGCATTTTCAAGGCCGGGGATCATGGAGAACACCCGCTTCTGCTCGCCCCATTTCAGGTTGGTCTGGAAGCCCACGATGTTGTAAAGGGTGCGCTCCTTGTTCTCTGCACGGAGCTGGACATTGGCCCAGGGGCGGTGGCCGGTGCGGGGGTCCACCAGACCCACCGGGCGCAGGGGGCCGAACCGCATGGTGTCGGCACCCCGGGCGGCCATGATCTCGATGGGCATACAGCCCTCGTAGACCGTGACGGTATCGGCCTTTTTGCCGTGAGCATCCGGGTCGGGCTGCGCCGACTGCTCTGCCCCTTGATCGAACTCATGGAGAGGAGCCCGCTCCGCCGAAGCCAGAGCTTCGTGGAAGGCCTCATACTCGGCCTTGTTGAAGGGGCAGTTGAGGTAATCGGCCTCGCCCCGGTCATACCGGGAAGCTGCAAAGACCTTATTGTAGTCCAGACTCTCGGCGGTGACGATGGGGGCCACGGCATCATAGAAGTGGAGCCGCTCGTCTCCGGTCAGGGCACCGATCTCATCCGCCAGCTTTCCGTCGGTGAGGGGGCCGGTGGCGACCAGAATGGGGGCACTCTCATCGATATGCTCCACCTGTTCCCGGTGGACAGTAATGTTCTCACATTCCTCCACCATCCGGGTGACTTCTGCGCTGAAAGTGTCCCGGTCCACAGCCAGTGCACCGCCTGCCGCCACCCGGGCGGTCTCGGCGGCGGTGAGCAGGTGGCTTCCCATCCGGCGCATTTCTTCTTTCAGCAGGCCGGAAGCGGAATCCAGCCGCTCGGCTTTCAGGCTGTTGGAGCAGATCAGCTCCGCAAAGCCTGCACTCTTGTGGGCCGGGGAAAAGTGGACCGGCTTCTGCTCGTAAAGCTCCACCTGCACGCCTTTGCCCGCCAGCCAGAGGGCCGCTTCGCAGCCTGCCAGACCGGCACCCAATATTGTAACTTTGTAGTGATCCATTTGATGTCTCTTTCGTTCTGTCGTGTCGTTTCGCAATTCCCGTCAGGCTGAGAAGTTCAGTCCTTCTTCGGCACCGGCATCTCAAAGCCGCAGCCCTCTTTTGCACAGTAGAGCTTGGAGCCCTTGCGGAAGAGGGTGGAGCCGCATTTCTCGCACTTGGTGGCCACCGGGGTGTCCCAGGTCATGAAATCGCAATCGGGGTAACGCTCACAGCCGTAGTAGATGCGGCCCTTTGCGCTCTTGCGTTCCAGCATACGGCCCTTGCCGCACTTGGGGCAGATGCCGCCGGTATCCTTGACCAGACGCTTGGTGCCCCGGCACTCGGGGAAACCGGAACAGGCAAGGAACTTGCCGTATTTGCCCACCTTGATGACCATGGGCCGGCCGCAGAGGTCACAGACCTCACTGGAAGGCTCGTCGGGCACCTTGACCTTCTTGCCTTCCATGTTCTTTTCGGCCTGTTCCAGACTGGCGGCAAAGCCCTTGTAGAAATCATCCACGGTCTTGTGCCAGTCGGCCTTGCCGCTCTCCACCTTATCCAGATTCTTTTCCATCTCGGCGGAGAAATCCACGTCCACGATGTGGGGGAACTGCTCCAGCATCAGGCCGTCCACCGCCCGGCCCAGCAGGGTGGGCTTGAGCTTCTTCTGCTCCCGCTCCACATAGCC
>CALDNF010000162.1 GCA_937917475.1 uncultured Faecalibacterium sp. | reverse complement strand
CTTTGATCGTGATGCCCCGCTCCCGTTCAATGTCCATGTTATCGAGGATCTGATCCTCCATGGTGCGTTCGTCCACGCTCTTGGTCAGTTCCAGAATCCGGTCCGACAGGGTGGATTTGCCGTGGTCGATGTGGGCAATGATGCAGAAATTGCGGATGTTGTCTCTTGCCATCTGTTCCTCCGTGAGAATTGTGTATGCGGAACGCTCAGTCGTTCAGGATCCAGTTTTCGATCCCAATGATCTTGCCTTGTTCTAAATAGACCCGGGGCACCCGGCGGGATACACCGCAGAGCACCTCATAGGTGATGGTGTCGGTCTTGCGGGCCACATCCTCGGCACTGTCGCTGACGGCACCGCCCCAGAGGATGGCTTCATCGCCCTCCCGCACCTGCGGGACCTCCGAGACATCCACCATCAGCTGATCCATGCAGACCCGGCCCAGCACCGGGCAGGGCTTGCCGTGGATCTCCACGATGCCGTTGCCGCAGCTGAGCTGGCGGGGGTAGCCGTCGGCGTAGCCGGTGCAGAGGGTGGCCACAAGGGTGGGCTTTTCGGCGATGAACCGCCGTCCGTAGCTGGTGGACTGGCCGGGTTGCATCTCCTTGACCATGCTGACCACAGTCTTGAGCTTCATCACCGGGCGGAAGAGCCCGAAGCGGACCTCGTCGCTGGGGTCGAAGCCGTAGAGGATGATGCCGGGCCGGGCCATGCAGCGGTCGGCAGGCAGGCCCTCGGGCCACTCGGGGTGGAGCATGACTCCCGCTGAGTTGTCACAGTGGAGCAGGGGAGGCTCGCAGCCCTTGGCCTTGAGGGCTTTGTGGGCTTCGCAGAACAGCCGGTGCTGCTCTGCGGTGTAGGCGACGTTCTCCTCACTGGTATCGTCGGCCACGGCAAAGTGCTGGAACATTCCGGTCATCTTCAGCCCGGGCAGGCGGCAGACCGAGACCATTTCGTCAATGGCCTTGTCAAAATCGGTGCGCAGGGCAAAACCGATCCGGCCCATGCCGGTATCGGCGGCAAGATGCACCTGCACCTGCCCGCCTGCAGCCACAGCGGCTGCGCTCATGGCGGCGGCCTGCTCCGTGGAATAGCAGGCGGCGGTGAGATCATTTGCAATGAGCTCCGCCGTGTAGGTGGACTGGACGTGACCCAGGATCAGGATGGGCTGGCAGATGCCGGAGCGGCGGAGCTGCATGGCCTCGGCCAGACAGCTGACGGCGAACCAGACGGCACCTTCTTCGGCCAGCACCCGGGCACACTGGACGGCACCGTGGCCGTAGCTGTCGGCCTTGACGACAGCGCACAGGGGGAGGTCTCCCGCCCGCTGGCGGACGGTGCGGAAATTGGAGCGCAGGGCGTCGAGGTCAATCTCGGCCCAGACGTGTTTTTCAAAATTGAGGTTTGGCATGGGATGATCCTTCTTTATTGATGGCCGGGGCAGGTCAGGACAGGCTGACGCTCTCGACCAGATTGACGATATCGTTGATGGAAGCAAGCTTGGTCAGGCCGGATACATAGATCACATCGCCGCTGTCATATTGGATGGTGGCGAGAACGGCGTAATAGGCCTGAATGTCGCAGCGGACGGCAGTGACCGTGGCACCCTCGATGCTGAGGTTGACCTTGAGGGGGCTGATGACACCATAGGCGGTTTTCAGGTCGGACTCCGACTGGCCGATGAAATCCGCATAAGTAGAGGTGTCGCCCCGCTGGAACAGCACCACCTGATAGTTTCCGTCGTCGCTGTCGGCGGCAGAAGCCAGTTCTAGAGCCCGGCCCAGTGTGGCATCCTCGGTCATCTGGCAGACCGGCCAGAGATCACATTCATAATAAACGGATACGCCGTTCTCGGCGGTATAGCGGGTGTCGGGGTTGGCGGGCATGCGGCGGTTGACCACCAGTGTCAGCACAAAGTAGGCCAGAACACCCAGCACCACAACGACGCCCATGGCCAGCAGCAATTTGGAGCTGCGCTGCTGGGCGGAATCCTGCGGGTTGATATCCTTTGACATAGGGGAGAATCTCCTTTTATTTAAGGTGTTGCGAGGGGGCCGGCTCCGTTCCCAAAGACCTGCCCGGCGGGAAACGACCGTATCTAATATAGTATAGCACATCCTGCACAAAAATTGTAGCGGTACACAGCAGAAAATCTTGCCCTGCCCGAGAAAAGATTTTCAAAAATGCGTTTTTTGAAATCGATAGAATTAAAGAGAAAATAAGAGAATTCGAGAGTTTGAAAAATCTGAACCGAAAAAATCCGAAATTTGTGTTGACAGGCGGGATTTTGTGATGTATACTGACACCTGCGCCCCAAAAGGGTGCCTGAATCATAAAAACACTTATCAGGAGGAAATAGATATGAGCACTACTCTCGTAAAGCCCGCTGA
>CALDNF010000161.1 GCA_937917475.1 uncultured Faecalibacterium sp. | reverse complement strand
GGGGCTGCGCTGGGCCGATATCAAGGGCGACACGGTGAACCTGTCCCGCTCAATCAACGTAAAGGGCAGAGAGACCCACGGAAAGAACGCTAACGCCGTGCGGTCATTCGTCCTGTCCGACGTTGCAAGGGCCGTTCTGGAAGCTCAGAGGGCCGTCACCGGGCATTGTGAAAGCGTGTTCTGTCTCGAGACGGAACGGCGGTATTACAAACGCTGGAAAGTGTTCTGCGCTGCTAACGAGATCGAGCCAGTCAGCCTGTACGAGCTGCGGCACACTTTTGTAAGCGTGGTCAAGACGCTGCCCGCCGGGGAGATCAAGGGGCTTGTGGGCCACTCGCAGGATATGGATACATTTGGCATTTACAGCCACGCTCTGACCGGGGAAGACGTTGCCACAGCGCAGGCCGTCAACGCCGTATTCATGAAGCTGCTGCACAGCTGAAAATACCACACTTTTTACCACACTTCCGGATTTTAGAAAAGCGTGTGCCGTTCCATGTGCTGAATTTCAAGCCCATAGCATCGTCAGAATTTTGATGATAAAACCGCAATTTTTTCACGATGGAATGACGGTAATTAGTTCGACTCCCATCGCCTCCACCAACCGCAACGCGGTCAAACCCGCAGAATCTTGTGCGAAAACGCTAGATTCTGCGGGCTTTTTGTTGTCTTGAAAATCTTGACAATAGAGGATATATCCGCTATACTAAATATGAGATAAATCCACTATTCAAAGGGAGTGCAGCCGTGCAGGAATACGAAATTGAATTCTACGATAAAGCCGATGGTTCCGAGCCAGCCAAAGAGTTTATCTTGAGTCTGGATAAGAAAATGCAAGCCAAGGTTTTGCGTACAGTCGCTTTGCTCCGTGAAGAGGGACCATTTTTAAGAGAGCCGTATTCCAAAGCACTGGACGATGGAATTTTTGAAATCCGCACCAAGTTCGGGTCGGACATCACCCGTGTGCTGTATTTTTTCGTGGTCGGTAAAAAGGTGATTCTCACAAATGGATTTCTCAAAAAGACCCAGAAAACACCTGCTTCGGAGATTACGTTGGCAAAACAATATCGCGCAGATTATCTTACCCGAAAGGAGAATTCCAAATGACAAATTTCAACGATTTTTTGAATGAACAGATGAAAGACCCTGAGTTCAAGGCAGAGTGGGACGCACTTGACCCGGAATTTTCTGTAATCGAAGCCATGCTCAAGGCCCGCAAGGAAAGTGGCTTGACCCAAAAGCAGCTTTCGGAGCGCACAGGTATTGCACAGACCGACATCAGTAAACTGGAACGTGGCAATGCAAATCCGTCTCTTCGCACCTTGCAGCGCCTTGCTGCCGGAATGGGAATGAAAGTTAAAATTGAGTTCGTTCCCGCATCTGTGAAATGATTTTATCGGTGAATACGTTTCGGTAAAACAGAAAGAATAATAGTGACGCTATACGGAGATATTTCCAAGCACATGTTCGTCCGGCGTTGCACTTCGTCCACCAGTAAAAGCCACCTGAATTCGTTGAAATTCAGGTGGCTTTTCTTGCTACAGATTCACTTCGTAATGCAGATTTACTTTCTCCTGGTCCGCAGAAGGAGGGTGCGCCAAGCGGGCATCTCACTGCGCAGCTGCTCCCATGCAGGCATGGAGAGCTGCGTTGTTTTGCGGAGAGCTTCAAACGCTTCATCGAGGTACTGCATCTCGGACACAGCGTGCATGGCGTGGTCCGAGGCACACAGCCGCCCCAGAGGAGTCTTGCACATAACCCAGAGCATCTTTTCCATCTTCTTGCGGCCCTTGGTGCCCTCCCGATAGTAATCGGTATTTTCGGCATCGTTCACCGGGATGCCCGCTGCCTTGAGCATCTCACAGCACTCCCATGCAGCGTCCAGAAGGGCCTTGCGCTGCGTCTTCGTGGCCCGGGTCAGGTCGCCGTTGCAGGCGTAGCAGACATAGCAGACCGGCAGAATGAGTGCCGCATGACACTTGAGCCATTCGTCCATATCGCTGTAGAAGGTCAGCTTATACTTCACGCCCTCAAACGCTGCTGTAAGCCGCTGGCAGAAGGTACCCGACAGAGGTGCCGTTGCACCGCCCACGGTCATTCCTGTTCCGGTGTGGACACTGATGACCTGCCCATTCTCCCGGCGGCCTGCGGTATTCTGGAATCCGAATGCGATCTTATCCGCCGGACGCTGCATGGTATGCAGCACCTCTTTGGCATAGGGTTCGTTGCCCACAAAGACAAAATACTCGCTCTTGTTCTCTTTGAGGATGGGCAGGACTTCAGACAGCTGCCCGGCCTGCATCACCACAAAGATCAGGTCATACATATCATCCGGCACAAGGGTATCGATGGTCTGCACCCGGTCCACCGTCGTCTTGCGCTGGACCCAATGGCGGATGGTCAGCCCCTTCTGGTCGATTCGGTCCTTCCACTCGCCCCGGGCCAGCAGCGTGACCACGTTTTTCCTGTTCTGAAGCAGCAGATGAGTCAGCTCGCAGCCCAGAACACCTGCACCGTAAACCAGAATCCTCATACCTGTATCCTCCTGTCGCCACCATCCCGCTTTGCTCAGCGAGTTTATTTTTTCAAAAAGGAGAAAAAGCCTTTCTTCTCATACGGCTTAGACTCCGCATCCGTGACGGTATAACCGGTTTCTGCAATCGCCTTCCTGATGGCATTGAGGTCCAGCGGCTCCTCTGAGAGGATCACGGTCTCTCCCTTGGTGTGGGACGAAGTGACCTTTTTGATCTGCGCCGTCTTGCGCACTACCTCGTTGACATGGCTCTCGCACATACCACACATCATACCGTCAACTTTCAGCACTGTTTCTACCATTGGAACAACCTCCAGATAATATGTATTCCGGCACATCGGCAAATCTTACAAGTTTTACCCGCCGGTTTTGGTGATTTTGTTAGCAAACGCTAACCTCGATTTTCAAGAAATGGAACGCACGGAAATCCCCGCCGTTCCACCCTCATCATACCATACCGATAGGGAAATTGCAAGCCACCCCCATTTTACAGCGTCAGGCGGTGGTAAATCTCTCCTTCCAGCGTTTTCCAGAGCAATTCGTCCCCTTCCAGCGTCATATAGCTGTGGGGGCTGTTTTCCTTGGGGATACTCAGGGAGCCCGGGTTGAGGCAGAGATTGTTCTGCCCAAACTCCGTCCAGGTGGGCACATGGGTATGGCCGTGAAGCAGGATATCCCCCGGGGCCAGCGGCGGCAGGTTCTTCATATTATAGATATGTCCGTGGGTCACATAAATGAGACGCTTACCCGCCGGGAACACCGCATAGTCGGCCAGCACCGGAAATTCCAGCACCATCTGGTCCACCTCTGCGTCACAGTTACCCCGGACACAGAAAAGCTTTTCTTTCAGGCCGTTCAGCATGGGGATGACTTCTTTGGGGGCATAGTCCCGGGGCAGGTCGTTCCGGGGGCCGTGATAGAGCAGGTCGCCCAGAAGCAGCAGCCGGTCTGCCCCCTCCCGCTCAAAGGCAGCGACCATCTCACGGCAGTAATAAGCCGACCCATGAAGGTCGGATGCGATCATCAGTTTCATCGTTTTTTGCCCGCCTTTCGCAGTTTGATTCTGTCATTATTGTAGGTTCCGCAGACGGCAATGTCAAGCCTGTCACAAAACCGTTACAATTCGTCTCTTGTATTGCGTTCCGGAATATGTTACAGTATTGTCACCGCATTCTTGCTGCCTTTTTGTTCGTTTCCGCCGCCGCAGCGTTATTTTGCAGCGGCGGTATCTCACCGCTTTGAAATTCCGGGCTCCGCATGACGTCCCGTTGATTTGACCATGAAAAACAAGAAACGTCTTTTGATTTTAACTGTAATTTTGCTGGTGGTCCTGCTGTTATCGCTGGCCGCCTGCAAGGCTTCTCAATTCCTTGTAAAGCCGGACAAAGAGACTGTCCAGAGTGAATCTGCTGCAGCCAGTCTTCAGACTGAAGTCCTGACCACCCTGACCGACGAAGAACTTCAGGATCTGATTTCCGGCACCGCCACTCTGGACCAGATCGCTGAAAAGCGTATTGCATCGTCAGCGTCCTCTGGCAGCAGCGAGGTCGATGAAGCTGCTTCCGATGCAGCCGCTTCGTCCAAGGGCACCTCCAACACCGAGGCCGCATCCTCCGGTGCTGCTGTCCCGGAGAGTGGCACTGCTGACAGTACTGTCTCTTCGGAAGAGACATCTTCCGGCAGCAGTTCTCAGACCACCGTCAATGAACCCGCCTATGAAAAAGAGATCCGGAATCTCATCAACCAGATGTATGCCGTCAAATCCCGGGCAGAAGCCGGACTGAATTCCGCCATTGCCGAGGCCAAGGCAGAGTTCAAGGCCCTTCCTGCCGAAAAGCAGACACAGGCCAAAAAAGTTTCCATCTGCATGGCAAAGACCAGCCAGCTGCGCAGTCTGGAATCCTCCTGCGATAAGGAAGTGGATGCCATTGTGGCACAGATGCGGACAATCCTGACCGAGAATGGTCAGAGCACTGCCCTTGCAGATCAGGCTCTTGCCACCTACAAAGCGGAGAAGTCTGCTATGTACGCCACCTTGACAGAGAAGCTGTACAGTTGAGGAAAAGTCATACTTTTCTTTGCGAAATCTCTTGACAACGCCTCTTTTCTATGGTATTCTCTAGCCAATAAAATATCGTGTGGATTTTTACAGTATTCATTTTACTATTTTTCGCCACACAGCTGCCCGCAAAAGGCTGCTGTGTGGCGTTTTTTTGCGCCCACGCAGCCGTTTCAAAGCAATCTCAAAGCAAAGGAGTTTCCCGTGAACGATACCTTTATGAAGACCCGTCCGGTCTTTCCCCTGTTGATGGCCATGGCCCTGCCCAATGTGATTTCCATGCTGGTCAACTCGCTGTACAACATTGTGGACAGTCTGTTTGTAGCCCAGATCAGCGAGCAGGCCATGACCGCCCTTTCGCTGGTTTATCCCATCCAGAATTTTGTCAATGCCGTATCCATCGGTTTTGGCGTTGGCATCAATGCGCAGATCTCCTTCTATCTCGGTGCAGGTGATCGGGAAAAGGCCGATGCAGCCGCCACCCACGGCATGATGTATTCCATGCTCCACGGCCTGATCGCCATGGTAGTCTGCCCCCTCATCATGCCTGCTTTTCTGGCCCGGTTCACTCCGGATGAGACAGTCATTTCCATGGGCGTGACCTACTCCACCATCGTTTTCCTGTTTGCCATCCCCAACATGGCTTCGCTGGCTTTTGAAAAGATGTTTCAGGCTGTGGGCCGGATGAATGTTACCATGGTAGCCCTCATTTCCGGCTGCGTCTGCAATATCCTGCTGGACCCTCTGCTCATCTTCGGCATCGGACCTTTCCCGGCCATGGGCATTGCAGGTGCGGCTCTTGCCACCGGCATCGGTCAGGTCACCTCGCTGTGTATCTATCTGGTCATCTATTTCCGCACCGAGCTTCCGGTGCGCATCCGCCGCACTCTTTTCCGGCCCCATGCTGCGCTGGACAAAAAGCTCTACGGCATTGGCATCCCGGCCATCCTCAATCTGGCCCTGCCCTCGCTGCTGGTCACCTTCCTGAACGGTCTGCTGGCCTCCATCTCTCAGAGCTATGTTGTGGTTCTGGGCATCTATTACAAGCTGCAAACCTTCCTGTATCTGCCCGCCAACGGCATCGTGCAGGGGATGCGTCCTCTGGTGGGTTACAACTACGGTGCCAAGGAGCACAAGCGGGTGGCAAAGCTTTACCAGCTCACCCTCCTGCTGAGCATGGGCATCATGGCTGTGGGCACCCTCATCTGCCTGATGGCTTCCGGCCCGCTGATTTCGCTGTTCAGCTCCAACGCCGAGACCCTTGCCATCGGTCGGACCGCCCTGCGGATCATCTGCATCGGCTTCGTGGTCTCCGCCGTCTCCACCACCTCTTCCGGTGCTCTGGAAGGTCTGGGCAAGGGCATGGAGTCCCTTGTCATCTCCCTGTGCCGGTACGTCGTGTTCATCATGCCGCTGGCCTGGCTGCTCTGCCATTTTGCCGGTCCCACCGGCGTCTGGCACGCTTTCTGGATCACCGAAGTCCTCTCCGCCGTTATTGCCTATGCCGTGTATCATAAGGCTGTGGCGAAGAAGTAAAACGCCATTTCATTTTCTCCCCCGTCATCTGCTGTACCCGCAGATTGGCGGGGATTTTTTCTGCACAAATCCGGCTGCACGCTGTCTGGTTTTCTTGTGCTGACCGCCGAAGAGTGTTAATTCTTTTTGACAGGGCTTGCAATTCCCAGCGAAGTGATATAGTATACAGTCAGAGAGTTAATCCTACCCCTGCGCTCGGAATTGGAATCCCCGGGCGGCAGGCGGTTTTTATGTAATCAGGAGGTGTATTCCATGAGCAGTCCGCTGCTGGAAGTCAAAGATTTACAGGTCACCGTCGGAGAAGAACAGAAAGTCCTTCTGGACGGCCTCAACCTTACCGTATTCCCCGGTGAGACCCACGTTCTGATGGGCCACAACGGTGCCGGCAAGTCCACCCTGATGAGTGCACTGATGGGTGACCCCCGCTATACTGTCACCCGGGGCCAGATCATTTTCAAAGGTCAGGATGTCACCCACGAAAGTGCCGATGCCCGGGCCCGGGCCGGAATGTTCCTGTCTTTCCAGACCCCGGAGGAGATTCCCGGTATTACGCTGGAAAATTTCCTGCGCACGGCACAGGGTGCCATCACCGGCAAGCCTGTCAAGGTGTTTGCGTTCCGCAAGGAGCTGGCGCAGCAGATGGAGGCTCTGGGCATGGATCCTTCCTATGCTGACCGCTATCTGAACGTGGGCTTCTCTGGCGGCGAAAAGAAGAAGAGCGAAATTTTGCAGCTGCTCATGCTCAAACCCGCTCTGGCCCTGCTGGATGAGACCGACTCCGGTCTGGATGTGGATGCCGTCAAGACGGTAGCGCAGGGCGTGCGGGCTTACCACAACGACTCCAATGCCCTCATCATCATCACCCACAACGCAAAGATTCTGGAAGGTCTTCATGTGGACTATGTGCACGTTCTGGACGATGCCCACATCGTGCGCACCGGCGACGGCAGCCTTGTGAATGAGATCATTGAAGAGGGCTTCCATGCGCTGAAGGAGGACGAAGCAAAATGAGAGCCTTTGAGACCGAGAAAACCGACGTTGCCGAGGTGGACCGCAGCATCTACGACGTAAAGGACAAACCCAACGCCGCCTTTGAGGTCAACTCCGGCCTGACCCGGGAGATCGTGGAGAAAATTTCCGACGAAAAGCATGACCCCGACTGGATGCACCAGTTCCGGCTGAAAGCTCTGGACATCTACAACTCCATGCCGGTACAGAAGTGGGGACCTTCCATCGATGGGCTGGACATGGACAACATCGTGACCTACGTCCGCCCCAAAACCGAGATGCGGGGCAAGTGGAGCGAAGTGCCCGATGACATCAAGAACACCTTCGAGCGGCTGGGCATCCCCAAGGCTGAGCGTGCATCGCTGGCCGGCGTGGGCGCACAGTATGACTCCGAGGTGGTCTACCACAACGTCAAGGCTGAGGTGGCCGCACAGGGTGTGGTCTACACCGACATTGAAAGTGCCCTGAACGGCCCCTATGCCGAGATGGTCAAATCCCATTTCATGAAACTGGTGCCCCCCACCGACCATAAGTTTGCAGCCCTGCATGGTGCAGTGTGGAGCGGCGGTTCCTTCGTCTATGTCCCCGCCGGGGTCAAGGTGGAGATCCCGCTGCAATCCTATTTCCGGCTCAATGCCGCCGGTGCAGGCCAGTTTGAGCACACCCTCATCATTGTGGACAAGGGAGCCTATCTCCACTTCATCGAGGGGTGCTCCGCTCCCAAGTACAATGTTGCCAACCTCCACGCAGGCTGTGTGGAGATCTATGTCGGCGAGGGTGCCCGGGTCCGGTACTCTACCATCGAGAACTGGTCCAAGAATATGTACAACCTGAACACCAAGCGTGCCAAGGTGGAAAAAGGCGGCATCATCGAGTGGGTGTCCGGTTCCTTCGGCTCCCACACCTCCTGCCTGTATCCCATGAGTATTCTGGCCGGAGAGGGTGCAAAGATGGAGTTCACCGGCATTACCTTTGCCGGTGCCGGACAGGATCTGGACACCGGTGCCAAGGTGGTCCATGCCGCCCCCAACACCAGCTCCCACATTTCCACCAAGTCCATCGCCCGGGACGGCGGCATCTCCAACTTCCGCAGTTCGGTGGTGGTGCTGCCCAACGCAAAGGGCTCCAAGTCCGCTGTCTCCTGCGAGAGCCTGATGCTGGATGACCGCTCCCGCTCCGATACCATCCCTTCCATGGATATCCGCTGCGATGCCGTGGATGTTGGCCACGAGGCAAAGATCGGACGGATCAGCGAAGAAGCTGTGTTCTATCTGATGAGCCGGGGCCTCAGCGAAGAGGATGCCCGGGCCCTGATCGTAGGCGGCTTTGCCGAGCCCATTGCCAAGGAGCTGCCGGTGGAGTACGCCGTTGAGATGAACAACCTCATCCACCTTGAGATGAAGGGCAGCATCGGCTGAAAGGAGGGCCGGATCGTTTATGAAAGACACTGAGATCAACCGCCTGCCGGTTCCCACCTGGAACCAGTGCGGCGTAAACTATGCCCCGGCTGCGGCGGCTTTGCCCGCCGTATCCGGGGACGATTGGGGCGAGGCCGATTTTGCCTTTACCCTGCCTGCCGGTGTGGGCGAAGCAGAGGAAGGTTTTACCGTTTTTCCCGAAAGCGGTATGGGCCCCAAAGCCGACGCCTTCTTTGTGGAAAATGCCACCATCCGTCATGCCTTGACCGTGGCCGAGGGCATCACGGTGGAGCAGCCTGCCCTCTTTGAAGCCACCCTCTCCCCTGCCCATCCCAACGCCCTGACCCTGCTGGACATCGATGTTGCAGCGGGCAGCCGCCTGACCGTGGTGCAGGTGGTGCGGGGCGACGCTGAAGACGGCGTGAGCGGCAGCCTGACCCGCATCCGTGCGGCCAAAGGCGCACAGGTCAAGCTGGTGCAGGTGCAGCTGCTGGGCAGCCATGCCCGCCGCTGGAACGCTGTGGCCATCGATACCGCTGAGGGTGCAAAGGTCGAGCAGGTCCGTGTGGAGCTGGGCGGCTCTGTCTCGGCCTGCGGTACCCGGGCTCTGCTCCCTGCCTCCCACACCGAGTATGATCTGGATGCCATTTACTTTGGCGAGGGCAGCAGCGTCCTCGACTTCAACGATGTTTCCGTTCACACCGGAAAAGACACCCTCTGCGAGATGCACACGGCCGGTGTTCTGACCGGTCATGCAGACAAGACCCTGCGGGGCACCATCGATTTCCGCCGGGGTGCCAAACGGGGCGTGGGCCATGAGAGCGAAGACGTGCTTCTTTTCAGCCCCAATGCCCGCAACCGCACCACTCCCCTGATCCTCTGCGGTGAGGAGGAAGTGGAAGGTCAGCACGCCGCATCCATCGGACGTCTGGACGAAGAAAAACTCTATTACCTGCGTTCCCGTGGCCTGACCGAGGCTCAGGCACGCCGCCTGATGGTGGAGGCACGGTTTGCCCCCGCCATTGAGAAGATCCCGCTGGACGCTCTGCGGGAGGAAGTCCGGGCGGAAGCAGCAAGGAGGCTTGACCATGCAGCAGAATAATCCATGGCGGAAGGATTTTCCCATCCTTGCCGCAGACGAAAACGGAAACAGTCTGGTCTATCTGGACAGTGCCGCCACCACCCAGCATCCTCAGCAGGTGCTGGACGCTGTGGTGAACTACTACACCCACGACAACGCTAACCCCCACCGGGGCGTGTACGAACTTGCCATGCGTGCCACCGATGCCCACGAGGGCGCACGGCACCGGGTGGCTCAGTTCTTCCACGCCGAAGACGATGAGATCATCTTCACTCAGAACACCACCGAGTCCTTGAACCTTGTGGCCTACAGCTATGGGCTCCACTTCCTCCACGAGGGGGACGAGATCGTGATCTCGGTGGCGGAACATCACTCCAACCTTGTTCCCTGGCAGCGGGTGGCCGCCGCCGTGGGTGCAAAGCTGGTCTACCTCTATCCCGGCCCCGACGGCCGTCTGACTGAGGAAGAGCTGGACAAGAAGATCACCGCAAAGACAAAGCTTGTGGCCATTGGCATGGTATCCAATGTGCTGGGCCTGCGGGCCCCAGTGGAAGCCATCGTGGCCCGGGCCCACGCCGTGGGAGCCAAAGTGGTGCTGGACTGCGCCCAGAGTGCCCCTCATATGCCGGTGGATGTGAAAGAGCTGGATGTAGATTTTGCCGCCTGCTCTGCCCACAAGCTCTATGCGCCCATGGGCATGGGTGCCCTCTACGTCCGCAAGGAGATTCTGGACCAGATGCCGCCCTTCCTCAGCGGCGGTGATATGATCGGCAGCGTCCATGAGCAGACCGCCACATGGGCCGAAGGCCCCCGGAAATTCGAGGCCGGCACCCGGAACGTGGGCGATGAAGTGGGCTTTGCCGCTGCGCTGGACTACATGGATCACATCGGCTGGGATGCCATGATGAATCATGAGTATGCCCTGCTGGACCGGATGCTTGCCGGGATGCGCTCCATGCCCTGGCTGGATGTCTACGGTGACCCCCGGGCAGAGGGCCGCTATGGTGTGGTGTCCTTCAACGTGAAGGATGTCCACCCCCATGACGTGGCCACCATTCTGGATGCAGGCGGCGTGGCCGTCCGGGCCGGACACCACTGCGCCCAGCCTCTGATGGAATATCTGGGCATCGGTGCCTGCTGCCGGGCCAGTGTTGCCATTTACAACACGGCCGAGGATGTGGACGCTCTGCTGAACAATCTAGAAGTCGTAAGAAAGGTGATGGGTTTATGAATCTGAACGAGCTGTACACGCAGGTGATCACCGAAAACAGCCGCAGCAAGGAGAACCGTCACCCGGTGGAGGGAGCCACCCACAGCCTTGAGGGCGTGAACCCCAGCTGCGGTGACGACATCACCCTTCAGCTCCGGGTCAAGGACGGCAAGATCGAGGACGCAGGCTTCATCGGCAGCGGCTGCGCCATCTCACAGGCTTCCGCTTCCCTGATGATCGATCTGGTCAAGGGCCGTACCGTTGAGGACGCAAAGCGGCTGATCGGGCTCTACTTTGACATGATCAAGGGCAAGATCACACCCGAGCAGCTGGACGATCTGGAGGACGCCGCTGCCCTGCAGGGTGTGGCCCATGTACCCGCCCGGGTCAAGTGCGCCGTGCTTGCATGGCACACGCTGGAAGAAGCTCTGGACGGCGAGGGCAAAGTCAAGACCGAACAGGCATAAAGCAACATCATAGAATCACAAGAGACCGGCCGCAAAGTTTGCAGCCGGTCTCTTGTTGCTTTGCGCAGCGATAAAAAATCCTCCCCGGAAGAGAAACCTTCCGGGGAGGATTTTTCTGTGATAGGGCACGATCAGCGTTTATACTTGGCCGCTGCCTGCAGACGCTGCATGGCACGGTCCAGTGCGATCTTGCTCTGATAGTATTCGTGCATACTCTGCTTATGCTGGAGCCGCTCTTCCGCACGGATGCGGGCGGCCTCGGCACGGTTCTTGTCGATGTCCTCCGGACGCTCTGCACTGTCTACCAGAAGCAGCACAAAGGTGGGAGTCACCTCGGCAATGCCGTCGCCTACCAGCACTTCCCGGGTCTCGCCGTTCACGGTGAACCGCAGCAGCCCCATATGAAGGGCCACCAACACCGGGTTGTGCCCGGCCTGCACGCCGTACACGCCGTCACTGGTGGGCAGCACAAGGCTTTCGCAGTCGCCCTGATAGAATTCACCGCTGGAAGCCGTAATGTTCAGCATGAACTTGTCCATCAGACGGCACCGCCCTTTTCCTCAGCCATCTTGTCTGCGTACTTCTTGCGGGCATCGTCCAGCGTACCGACATTGAAGAATGCCCACTCGGGCAGGTCGTCACACTGACCGTCCACGATGGCGGCAAAGCCCTTGACAGTCTCTGCCAGCGGCACATACTTGCCCTCAAGGCCGGTGAAGTTCTCAGCCACAGAGAAGGGCTGAGACAGGAATTTCTGGAGCTTGCGGGCACGCATGACGGTGAGCTTGTCGTCCTCGCCCAGCTCGTCCATGCCCAGAATGGCAATGATGTCCTGCAGCTCCTGATACCGCTGCAAGGTGGCCTGCACCTTGCGGGCCACACGATAATGCTCCTCGCCCACGATGTCGGCTTCCAGAATCCGGGAGGTAGAAGCCAGCGGGTCCACGGCGGGGTAGATGCCCTGCTCGACGATCTTACGGCTCAGCACCGTGGTAGCGTCCAGATGGGCAAAAGTGGTGGCGGGAGCAGGGTCGGTCAGGTCATCAGCGGGGACGTAAACGGCCTGCACCGAGGTGATGGAACCGTCCCGGGTGGAGGTGATGCGCTCCTGCAGGGCACCCAGCTCATTGGCCAGAGTGGGCTGATAACCCACGGCAGAGGGCATCCGGCCCATCAGGGCGGAGACCTCAGAGCCTGCCTGCACGAAACGGAAGATGTTATCGATGAAGAGCAGCACATCCTTGTGGGTCTCTTCCCGGAAATACTCGGCCATGGTCAGGCCGGTCTCAGCAACCCGCATACGAGCTCCTGGAGGCTCGTTCATCTGACCAAAGACCAGTGCGGTCTTGTTCAGAACACCGGAAGCGTTCATCTCGCCCCAGAGGTCACAGCCCTCACGGGAGCGTTCGCCGACGCCGGTAAAGATAGAGTAGCCGCCGTGCTCGGTGGCAACATTGTGGATCAGCTCCTGGATCAGCACGGTCTTGCCGACGCCTGCGCCGCCGAACAGGCCGATCTTGCCGCCCTTGGCGTAGGGGGCCAGCAGGTCGATGACCTTGATGCCGGTCTCCAGAA
>CALDNF010000160.1 GCA_937917475.1 uncultured Faecalibacterium sp. | reverse complement strand
TTGAGCAGGTGGATTACTGGCCGGAGCTGTGCGAGATCATGGATTTCAGCGAGACCAACGTCTATTCCACCCTCCATGTCTGCTGGGGCGCACAGGCCGGGCTCTATTACCATTACGGCGTGCGGAAAGAGAGCCTGCCGCAAAAGATGTTCGGTGTCTTTGAGCACCGGGTCATCCGGCCTTCCAACCCGCTGGTCCGGGGCTTCGATGAGGTGTTTTATGCACCTCACAGCCGCCATACCGGCAGCAGCCGCAATGACATCCTGAACTGCACGGCTCTGCGCATCCTCGCTGAGAGCGACGAGGCCGGGCCCTTCCTGCTGAGCACCGAGAATGGTCGGCAGATCTTCGTGATGGGTCATCCGGAGTATGATAAATATACGCTGGATGCCGAGTATAAACGGGATGTGGCCAAGGGCCTGCCCATTGCCATCCCCAAGAACTACTATCCCAATAACGACCCCTCTCAGCCGCCCCTCTTCCGCTGGCGGGCGCATGCCCATCTGCTCTATGAGAACTGGCTGAACTACTACGTCTACCAGAATACGCCCTATGATCTGGGCAACATCGAGCGGGTCCGCCACGAGGGCAAATAAAAGCAGACACCCCGGCGTCAAAAACGTCGGGGTGTTTTTGAAAGGAGCAATACCATGGGAATCGAAGCAAAATGGGGGCGGAACATCGGCCATCTGCCGAAAGGCCCCCGGAACAAGATCAGCGACGTAGCAGGGGTCACGGTGGGACACTGCACGCTGGCTGAGGGGGAGGTGCAGACCGGTGTGACGGCTCTGCTGCCCCATCCGGGCGATGTATTTCACGAGAAAGTCATGGCGGCCTGCCATGTCATCAATGGCTTTGGCAAGACCACCGGCCTTGTTCAGATCGAGGAATTGGGCACCTTGGAAACGCCCATCCTCTTTACCAATACCCTTAGTGTGGGCACAGCGCAGACTGCCCTTGTGAAGTATATGCTGGACCGCTGCCCCGATATCTGCGACACCACCGGCAGCGTAAATCCGGTGGTCTGTGAGTGCAACGACAGCTACCTGAACGACATCCGGGGACTTCATGTCACCGAGGAACATGTCTTTGCGGCCCTGAACGCCTGCACTGCCGACTTTGCCGAGGGTGCTGTGGGTGCAGGCCGGGGGATGCGCTGCCATGGGCTCAAGGGCGGCATCGGGTCGGCATCCCGGATGGTGGAGCTGGACGGAAAGTCTTACACCATCGGTGCACTGGTCCTTTCCAACCACGCCACCTTTGATGACCTCATTGTGGCGGGCACCCCCATCCACGAACTGCTGGCACAGCGTATCCCGCCCCACGAGGACAAGGGCTCCATTATCACGGTGCTGGCAACGGATATCCCCCTCAGTGAGCGGCAGCTGAAACGGCTCTGCCACCGGGCCCTTGTGGGGCTGTCCCGCACCGGCTCCGCCTGCGGCAATGGCAGCGGTGAGATCGTTCTGGCCTTTACCACGGCCAATCGGGTGCCCCACTACTCGGAAAAAGCTCTGCTGCCCATGGGGTATCTCCACGATGATGCCATCAATCCGCTCTTCCGGGCAGTGGCCGAGTGCGTGGAGGAAAGCGTGCTCAGCTCCCTGCTCCACGCCGAGACCGTCACAGGCCGCAAGGGCCATACCGTGCAGTCGCTGGCAGAACTATTAAAATAACGGAAAACAAAAAGAGACGCAGGAACGATATCCTGCGTCTCTTTTGCAATTCGGGAAAGTGTTACAGCATCTTGGACAGGAATGCCTGCAGCCGGGGATGCTTGGGATGGGCAAACAGCTCCTGCGGGGGCTCGTCTTCCTGAATACGGCCCTCGTCAATGAAGATGACCCGGTTGGAGACCTCACGGGCAAAGCCCATCTCGTGGGTGACCACCAGCATGGTGATGCCGGTGTGGGCCAGTTCCTTCATCAGCTCCAGAACTTCGCCGACCATCTCCGGGTCCAGAGCAGAGGTGGGCTCATCGAAGAGGATCACGTCCGGATCCATGGCCAGTGCCCGGGCGATGGCAATACGCTGCTGCTGACCGCCGGACAGGCTCTTTGGGTAGACATTCGCCTTATCGGACAGGCCTACACGGGCAAGAAGCTCCTCGGCACGCTTTTCCGCTTCGGGCTTGTTCTTGAGCTTGAGCAGTTCAGGGGCCAGACAGAGGTTCTGCTTGACGGTCAGGTGAGGGAAGAGGTTGAAGTGCTGGAACACCATGCCCATTTTCTGGCGCACGGCATCGATGTGGGCTTCATCTACTTCTACGCCCTCAAACTTGATGGAGCCGCCGGTGGGGATCTCCAGACGGTTCAGGCACCGCAGGAAGGTGGACTTGCCGCAGCCCGAAGGGCCGATGAGGCAGACCACGTCGCCCCGGTAGATGTCGATGTCGATGCCCTTGAGGACGTCAAGGGTGGGGGTGGGCTGTTTTGCGCCCGGCTTTTTCTCGCCGCCGTAGGTCTTGGTCAGACCACGGACTTCCAGAATCTTATCGGTCACTTTGTGCCAGCCTCCTCTCAAATTTGCTCAGCAGCCAGGTAAAGATCATGACCAGCACCAGATAGACCAGTGCAACGCCGCACAGGGGGAACATGGCCTCGTAGGTGCGGTTCATAATGCCCTGCGCCGCATACAGCAGCTCCTTGCCGCCGATGACGGTGATCAGGGAGGTGTCCTTGAGCAGGATGATGAACTCGTTGCCCAGAGCAGGCAGCACCGCACGGATGGCCTGCGGGATGATGATGACCACCATGGTCGTCATGTAGTTCAGGCCAAGGCTCCGGCCTGCTTCCATCTGGCCGGGGTCCACAGCCATCAGGCCGCCCCGGATGATCTCCGAAACGTATGCACCCGAGTTGATGCCCAGTGCCAGCGCACCCACCATGGTGAAGTTGCGGCTGTTGGAGAAGATGACCATGCTCATGATGAGCAGCTGGACCATCATGGGCGTGCCCCGGATGATGGTGGTGTACACTTTGCACACGGCATTGAAGAAGCCCAGCACCAGATTCCGGCGGCCCGGACGCTGCTGGTCGTGGGAGACACGGACCAGTGCCACCACGCTGCCCAGAACAATGCCCATGGCCAGCGCAATGGCGGTGACCAGCAGGGTAGTGCCCACGCCCTCGATGTACTGAAGCCAGCGGTCCTTCAGGATGAATGCCTGATAGAACTTGTAGAAGATATCCTGCCAGAGGTCGAGCCGGTTTCCGCTTTTCAGCAGCTCGCTCAGCATTTCGTATTGTGCGGCCATTCGCATCCTCGCTTTCCTTGTGTGATTTTGTCAGAATTTTGTAACCTGTATTTTCCAAAAAAGGGGAGGAGCCCCAAGGGGCTGCCTCCCCGATCTGCGGAACAGAAGCTGCTTATTCGGCAACGATGTACTTGTCCACGATGGACTGCAGGGTGCCGTCAGACTTCAGCTCTTCCAGAGCAGCGTTCACGGCATCTTCCAGAGCGGTGTTGCCCTTTGCCATGCCGATGGCGTAATCTTCCTCAGCGTAGCTGGTGTCGAGGATCTTCAGGCCGGGGTTGGCAGCAACGAACTCCTTGGCGGGGGCGTTGTCGATAACAACTGCATCGACCTGACCATTGTTCAGAGCCTGCACAGCGGTCAGACCGTTGTCGTAAGCGATAACGGCATCATCGCCGAAATCGTCAGAGCAGTAGATGTAGCCGGTGGTGCCGCGCTGGGTGCCGATCTTCTTGCCGGACAGGTCGTCGATGGTGGCGATGTCGGAGTTCTCCGGCACGATGACGGACTGGATGCCGGTAGCGTAGCTGTCGGAGAAGTCCATCACAGCCAGACGCTCGTCGGTGACGGTGACACCAGCCATAACGATATCGGCCTTGCCCTGCTGAACGCTCAGCAGCGCAGCGTCAAAGTCCATGTCGTCGATCTGCAGCTCCAGACCCAGCTTGTCTGCAATGGCCTGAGCGGTCTCGATGTCGATGCCCTCAAAAGCACCGGTGTCGGTGGTCATCTCATACGGAGGGAAGGCGGCATTGGTAGCCATGGTCAGCTTGCCAGCCTCAACGGTGGTCAGCTCAGCGGCTGCTGCGCTGGAAGATGCGGCCTCGCTGGAAGCGGCTGCACTGCTTGCAGCAGAAGAAGCGGTGCTGGAGGAAGAACCACCACAGGCGGTCAGGGCCAGAGCGGCGACGGTCATGCCGGCAGCTGCCAGAAAGCTGCGACGAGAAATCTTTTTCATATTCAAACACTCCTCAAATGAACTGTATAATCATTCACTCTCCGGAACGATGCGATTCATCGAAATTCCGGTGGGTGAATTTAGTATAGGTTGTACAAATTCAAAAGTCAAGTGTTGTGCAAAAATTCTGTAAAATTGAAACCGATTTGTGACCAATTATGCAAAAAACACGTGAAACAATTGTATATATTCAGAAATACCGTGCAATTTCTTCTGCGCTGCGCTTGGGCACGCAGTAATTGCGGGCATCGTCCAGATAATACTTCACGCCGGTCTCGGCGGTCATGGGCACGATATGAGATTCGTGGGTGGGATAGCCAAAGGCAACCATAAAGGCCAGCTTCTCCGGCTCGGCAATGCCCAGCAGCTCGGTGAGGGCGGGCTTGTTGATGGCACCCATGATGCAGCTGCCCACGCCCTTGTCCCAGGCGGCAA
>CALDNF010000159.1 GCA_937917475.1 uncultured Faecalibacterium sp. | reverse complement strand
GGCCCGGATGGGCGGCGAGGTGCTGGCCGTGGTGCGCAGCGGGCTGTATCTGGATTTTCGCTTTCTCGATATGGCTCTCTCGGCCCTGAACCCCACCCCGGACGAGCGGTGCCGGGTGCTTGCCACCGACGGACAGATCCTCTGCTACCAGCCCTCGGCTCTGCTCCGGCTTTATCAGCAAAACCCAAAGTATCTTAATCGGTTATATCTACACACAGTATTTCACTGTATCTTCCGGCATCTCTGGATCCGGGGGCAGCGGGACCGCCGCCTGTGGGACCTTGCCTGTGACATCGCCGTGGAAAACGTGCTGGACAATCTGGGCAAAAAGAGCGTTCAGCGGCCCCTGACCTACGTCCGCCGTCAGGCCTACGATGCCATCACCGCCGAGGGAAAGGTGGTCTCCGCCGCACCGGCCTATCGCTGGCTTTTGACCCAGACCCCCGGCGTGCTCCGGCAGTTGGAGCGGGAGTTTTACACCGACGATCACCGGCTCTGGCCTAAAGACCCGCCGGAGCAGCCCCAGCAGGCCCCCACCCCTCTGCCCCAAAAGACATGGCAGAAGATCGGGGAACGGATGCAGACCGAGCTGGAATTGCGGGATAAAGAAGCCGGGGAGGGGGCCGACGCCCTGAAAGAACAGGTCAAGGCCGCCAACCGCAGCCGCCGCAGCTACCGGGATTTTCTGCGCCGGTTCTGCATTACCCGGGAGGAAGTGCATCTGGACCCGGACGAGTTTGACCTGAACTTCTACACTTACGGCCTGTCGGTCTACGGCAACCTGCCCCTCATCGAGCCATTGGAGACCCGGGAGAGCAAAAAGATCGAGGAATTGGCTCTGGTCATCGACACCAGCTATTCCACCTCCGGTGAACTGGTGCGGGCCTTTCTGGCCGAGACCTACACCCTCCTGAAAGGGCGGGAGAACTTCTTCCACCGGATGAACCTGCATCTCATTCAGGCCGACAATGCCATCCGGCAGGATATTCTGGTGCGCAATGAGGACGAGCTGATCCACGCCATGAACCATTTTGAACTCCGGGGCGGCGGCGGCACCGATTTCCGGCCCGCCTTTGCCTATGTGGATCAGCTTTGCGCCGAGAAAAAGTTCTCAAATCTCCGGGGCCTGCTCTACTTTACCGACGGCATGGGCAGCTACCCGGCCCGGCGGCCCGCCTATGACACGGCATTTTTGTTTCTGGGGGACCGCTTTGACGACGCAAATGTTCCCCCCTGGGCCATGAAGGTGGTTCTGGACGAAGAAGAATTCACCAGGCAGTCTGCCCGCTCCGCCTCTGCTCTGACCGAGGCCATGGGCGAGGAGGACGACCTGTATCGGGATCTGAACAATTCGTGAGGAGAAGACTATGGATATCAAACGAGCAAAACAGGAAATCGAGGATACAGTCAAAGCCTACCTCGCCAAGGACCCTCTGGGCGAGTACGCCATCCCTGCCATCCGGCAGCGGCCCATCCTGCTGATGGGCCCTCCGGGCATCGGCAAAACGCAGGTGATGGAGCAGGTGGCCCGGGAGTGCGGTGTGGCTCTGGTAGCCTACACCATCACCCACCACACCCGGCAGAGTGCCGTGGGCCTGCCCTTCATCCGGCAGCGGCATTACGGCGGCAAGGACGTCTCGGTGACCGAATACACCATGAGTGAGATCATTGCCAGCGTTTACGCTAAAATGGAGGCCACCGGCCTCAAAGAGGGCATCCTCTTTATCGATGAGATCAACTGCGTCTCCGAGACTCTGGCCCCCACCATGCTGCAATTCCTGCAGTGCAAGACTTTCGGCAATCAGGCTGTGCCCGCTGGCTGGGTCATTGTGGCGGCAGGCAACCCGCCCGAGTACAACAAATCCGTCCGGGATTTTGATATTGTCACCCTCGACCGAGTCCGCCGGATGGATCTGGAACCCGATCTGGGCGTCTGGAAGGAATATGCCCGCTCCGTCCACATTCACAGTGCCATCCTGAGTTATCTGGAACTCCACCCCCAGAACTTCTACCAGATCAACGCCGACGTGGACGGCACCCAGTTCGTCACCGCACGAGGCTGGGAGGATCTTTCCAACCTGCTGGACACTTATGAAAAGCTGGGCCTCAAGGCCGACGAAGAGCTCATCCGTCAGTACATCCAGCACCAGAAGATCGCCGAGGACTTTGCCGCCTATCTCGACCTCTACTACAAATATCAGGACGACTACGGCGTAGAGGACATTCTTGCCGGAAACGTCAAAGCTGCCGTCTTTGCCCGGCTGCTCCGGGCTCCCTTCGACGAGCGGCTCTCTCTGGTCAGCCTGCTCCTTGCCGGTCTGGACGCCCGGTTTGCGGCTTCCCGGCAGGCCGATGGCGTAGCCGACGCCTGCTATGCGTTCCTGCGGCAGGCAAAATCCGCCTTTGCCACCCTGCCGGATGACCTGCCTGACGGTCCTGTGACCCTCTTTGGCCAGATGGTGGCCGACTATGACGCTGAGACCCAGAAGCAGCGGGCCGCAGGCCAGCTGAGCCGGGATCAGCTGAACATCCGGCTGCGGGCCCATGCCGCTCTCCGCACTTGGGATAGCGAGCTCCGCCACGCCAAGGCCGAGGGCACAAATGAAGCCTTTGACCTTCTCCGCACACAGTTCAGCAGTCTGGCCGACGCACAGGAAACCGCCCAGCAGACTGCATCCGACGCACTGGAAGCCGCCTTCGACTTCATGGAACAGGCCTTTGAGGACAGTCAGGAGATGGTGGTGTTCGTCACCGAACTCACGCTCTCCCCTGGCGCTCATGCCTTTATTACCGAAAACGGCTGTGAGCGGTACTTCAAGTATAACAAGGACCTGCTGCTGGATCACCGCAAGGCCGCTTTGCAGCGGGAACTTGCCGCCGAGCAGCAGCGCAACGGAGGGGTATAATCCATGGAAAGTCTGATCTTCAGTCTCAATAGCACCATGCCCTTGTTCTTCATCATGGTGCTGGGCTATCTGCTCCACCGGTGCGGCTTTCTGGAGGACAGCTTTGTGGCTTCAGCCAACAAATTCGTGTTCCACATCGCTTTGCCGGTGCAGCTGTTCCGGGACCTTGCCACCACCGACATCTACGCCAACTTTGACGGCAAATATGTCCTGTTCTGCGCCGGGGTCACTACCGTCAGTATTCTGGTCATCTGGGTGCTGGCAAAGCTCCTGCTGAAGGACAAGCACATCGTGGGCGAGTTCGTACAGGCCTGCTACCGTTCTTCGGCGGCCATCCTCGGCACGGCGTTCATCCAGAACATCTACGGTACCTCCGGGATGTCCGGCCTGATGATTTTGGGCAGCGTGCCCCTCTACAACATTTTTGCCGTCCTCATCCTCACGCTGGAAAGTCCCTCGGCAGATGCTCAGCAGGGCCTTGGCAAAAAGCTCAAGGCCAGTCTCAAGGGCATCGTCACCAACCCCATCCTCATCGGCATTGCGGTGGGCTTTCTCTATTCCCTGCTCCGCCTGCCCATGCCCACGCTGGCCGGAAAGACCCTTACAAGCCTTGCCAGCCTGACCAGCCCGCTGGCTCTGCTGGCCATCGGTGCAGGGTTCAAAGGCCGCAAGGCTCTGGGCTATCTGGGCCCCACCGTCGCTGCCACCATCATCAAACTGCTGGTGCTTCCTGCCATCTTCTTGCCGCTGGCCGTCCGGCTCGGTTTCACCAACGAAAAACTGGTGGGTCTGCTGGTGATGCTGGGCAGCGTGACCACCCCTGCAGGTTATGTCATGGCAAAGCAGATGGGCCACGAGGGCACACTTTCGGGCAGTGTCTGCGCTACCACCACATTTTTCAGTGCCCTGACCCTGACCTTCTGGGTGCTCTGGGCACACAGTCAGGGCTTTATCGTCTGATTTTTACGCAAAAAACTCCGGATGCTTTTTACGGCACCCGGAGTTTTTCTTATCGTATTCTTCTTATTTCAGGACCACATTGCCTGCTTCGTCAGCGTCCACGGTCAGGCTGCCGCCTGCGGAAAGACTGCCGTCGATGAGCTTTTCCGCTGCCGGGTCTTCCACGGCCTTGCGGATAACACGGCGCAGGTCACGGGCACCGAACTTGCCGCCCTGACTCTTTGCCACCAGAGCCTTGAGGGCTGCGGGGGTATAGCTGTAGGTGATCTTCTTGGCCTCCATGCTGGGCTTGTACTCGTCCAGCATAAGGGCAGCGATGCCTTCCAGTGTCTCCTGAGACAAAGGCTTGAAAGCGATCACCTCATCCACACGGCCCAAAAATTCGGGCCGGAGGAACTGAGCCAATGCCTTGCGGGTCTTTTCCTCGCTGAGCTGGTCTTCGCTCTTGTTGAAGCCCAGCCCGCCGGTGCTCTGGTCAGAGCTGCCAGCATTGGAAGTCATGCAGATAACGGTGTTGGAAAAATCCACCGTCCGGCCCTGTGCATCGTTGATCTTGCCTTCGTCCAGAATCTGGAGCAGGATGTTCATAACATCGGGGTGGGCCTTTTCGATCTCGTCAAACAGCACCACACTGTAGGGACGGCGGCGGACCTTCTCGGTCAGCTGACCGGCCTCCTCGTAACCCACATAGCCCGGAGGCGAACCGATCATCCGGGAGACAGCATATTTTTCCATATACTCGCTCATATCCAGCCGGATGAGCGGGTCCGGGCCATCAAAGAGCTGGTTTGCCAGCTGCTTGACCAGCTCGGTCTTGCCCACACCGGTGGGGCCCACAAAGATAAAGCTTGCGGGACGGCGGCGGCCCGACAGGTCGGCACGGCTCCGTTTGACGGCCTGTGCCACCAGATGCACGGCCTCATCCTGACCAATGACCTTCTTCTTCAGCTCATTTTCCAGATTTGCCAGCTTGACGAACTCGGTCTCCTGAATCTTCACCGCCGGGATGCCGGTCCAGAGCTCGATGACCTTGGCCACGTCGTCCATGGAGACCTTGATCTCACTGGCAGCGGCCTGCTTGGCGGGCAGCTCGCTTTCCAGCTGAGCGATGCGGGTCTTCCGCTCTGCCACCTGCTCATAGTCGATGGGCTCATTCACGTCGGCCTCGGCCATGTCAGCTTCCTCTTTTTTGAGGGTGTCCAGCTCCTTCTGCATGGTCAAAAACTCGGAGATAACCGGGTGGGCCAGATTGCAGCAGGCGCAGGCTTCGTCCAGCAGGTCGATGGCCTTGTCCGGCAGATAGCGGTCGGTGATATAACGTTCGCTGAGGGTCACCGTGGCATTCAGCACATCGGGGGGCACCTGCACATGGTGGTGCTCCTCGTAGTAGTGCTTGATGCCGTTCATGACGGCAAGGGTGTCGGCCACGCTGGGCTCCTCCACCCGCACCGGCTGGAACCGACGCTCCAACGCCTGATCCTTCTCGATATACTTCCGATACTCGTTGAAGGTAGTCGCACCGATGACCTGGATCTCACCCCGGGAGAGGGCAGGCTTGAGGATGTTGCCGGCATTCATGGCACCTTCGCTCTCACCCGCAGAGGTGATGGTGTGGATCTCGTCAATGAACAGGATCACATTGCCCGCTGCTTTGACTTCGCCCAGCAGGCCCTTGACCCGCTGCTCAAACTGGCCCCGGAATTGAGTGCCCGCCACAAGGCTGGTGAGGTCCAGCAGGTAGATCTCCTTATCCCGGAGACCCGCAGGCACCTGCCCCTTGGCGATCCGCTCTGCAATGCCCTCGGCAATGGCCGTCTTGCCCACACCGGCTTCGCCGATGAGGCAGGGGTTGTTCTTCTGGCGGCGGCTCAGGATCTGGATGGTGCGGTAAATTTCCCGGTCCCGCCCGATGATGTCATCCAGACGGCCCTCCCGGGCCTTGCGGGTCAGGTTCTCACAGTAGGTGTCAAGAAACTTGCGGCGGGGCGGCTTTTTGCCGTCCTTTTTGCTGTCGGCCTTCTTGCCGCCCTGAGGAGCTGCGCCGCCGTTCATCCCCAGAGGGAAGGTGGCACTGGAACCGGGCACAAGGTCCTCGTCCGGGCCATCCTCATTCAGGGGCATATTCATATTCATCATCATAGACAGGGGGTTATTTTCGTCTCCCATCTCCCCCATCATCTGTTCCATCCGGTCTTCCATGTTGTCCATGTCCTCGTCGGACATCCCGAACTGCTTCATCAGGTCCTCTACCGGCTTGATGTGCAGTTCCCGGGCGCAGTGCAGGCAATAGCCCTCATTTTTCAGCTGGCCATTTTCCATCCGCTGAACAAAAATGATCGCCGGACGCTTTTGGCATCGATTACAGACCATGCTTCCTCCTTTTGTTCCTGCCCCTTACAGGAAGGGGTTGAACCAATTGAATACTTTATAGTAAAGGCTCCCGCTCATGACCGTATCGTTCAGCACGGTCAGGTTGCCGCCGGTGATCACGATGACCGCCCACAGCACGCAGAGCACAAGATAGATATCCAGCAAACTGGCAAGTCCGCCCATCGACAAGCCCAGCCAGCGGTTGACGGTACCCAGCACCGGCAGCTTGTTCACCAGCCCCAGCACTGTGACCAGCAGGCTGACCAGCATCCGCAGCAGAGCGAACGCCACAAAGAACAGTACCAGCGAGATCACCGGGGTGAGCAGCGGGGCCAGCACCTTCTGCACAATGGCATCTGCCAGCACGACGGCATTGTCGCTGAGCAGAGCCATGATGGAGCGTTCACAGGCATCCACGATGGACTGCCGGAACGCTTCGGGCAGAAAACCCGCATACCGGGTGGCAATGCCGCTCAGGTCCACTGCGCCGCCGGATGCGATGCTGGCAGCGATCTGGTCCCGGAAACCGACGGCCAGAAAATCCTCAAAGACCCGGTCTGCCGCCCAGCCTGAAAAGGCCCGTGCGCCCGCCAGACTGATGAAATTTCCGGCCAGCTGCACCACAGAGGCCAGAAAGCCTTTGCGGGCATAATGGATGGCCAGAAACAGCCAGACCACTGTACATACTATATCAAAAAGAAATGACGGATTCTTGAACATACCTTGATTTCCCTGTTACTTTCTGCCGCAGAGTGCTAAAACTGCGAGTCCTTCTCACAAATTCAGCTGCCGGAGCCGCTTTCCGCCGGGGCTTCCACAGTCTGTACCGTGTTGCCGCTGAACACAAGGTTCTGTTTTGCCCCCGCCAGCAACGCCTGAGGCCGTGCCGAAAGGGTCTGGGTCCACTGATGTTCCCCGGCGGCGTTATAGCACTCCACCGAGGTCTCAGTCAGCAGATAGCAGAGGTTTCCGGAACGGATCGCACGGTTGGCTGTGGGAACCGTCTGGACCGACTGGACGTTCAGATTTTTGTCCAGCGTCACCATCTGGCAGATCTGGCCCGAAGCCAGCAGCAGGGCCACATTCCCGGCTGTATCCACAGACACATCCCGCAGGCTCATGCCGTTGAAAGCATAGCTGGCCTGCTCTGCGCCGTTTACGTTGTAGAGCACCGCCCGGCTGTCGTAGACGGCAAGAATGGTATTGCCCGAGAGCCACCCCACCCACTGGGGCACACCGCTTTCACTGGCAAGGGTGATGGGGTCGCCCTGCGTCCGATCAAGCAGGTAGAGGTTTGTGACCATCTGTCCCCCGCTGGCCGTGACTGCTGCCACAGCCAGCCGACGGTTGTCGGACGCAAAAGCCATCCGCAGCGGAGTGCCGTTTTCTGCACTCAGGCTCCAGCTGAGCTGCTGCTCCATATCAGAGGAATAGACCAGCAGCTTTGCCATGCTGCCCACATCATCGGTAACCACAGCCAGCGTGCCGTTGTCGGACATGGCGCAGAGGAAGATATTGTTTTCCAGCGTTTTGGTGTAGAGGTTCTGGGTGCGGCTCTCCACCCGCAGCTCGTTGCCCGAGCGGTTGTAGAGAACAAAGCGGTTCTTTCCCGCCGCCAGCGCAGGCCGGGCGTAGCCGCTCTGGATGGAATTGAGACGGCTGCCGGTATCGGAATAGACCACGCAGCCTTCCTTGCCCAGTTCCACGAAACCGCCGGTCAGCGGCTCCACCTGCAGCGGGTCCATGACACCGGTCTGCTGAGGCCAGCCGCTGCCCCGCATCAGAGCGATGCGGGCTGTGTCCACGCCGTCCTTGACCAGAGCCACGGAGCTGCCCACCCAGCCGGTGGCAAACAGTACCACCGCCACCAGCACCGCCAGAATGACCGCTGTGCGGCGCACCCTGCGGCTGTGCTGCCGCTGCCGTGCCTGCTCGAGATATTCGACCCGTCCGGCCGACAGCGGCTCGCTGCTCTCCGGACGGTTTCCCCGATGGTTTTTACGCATTTTTCTGTACTCCTGTTACAACCTGCACCTGCCCATTACCGCAGGGCCCGGCTGTTTTCGATCGTTGCGCAAGCCTGCCCGGCCTGCCAAGGGCTGAACGGGTTGCGGCTCCCAGCGTCCACTTCGTGCCTTGGGCGGCACTCGTGTCCTGCTGGCCGCTGCCCCAACAGCTCCTCCCTGTTTCCGCCGCTGGCGGCGGTCGTCGCTGTTGCCCTCTGGGAGAGCTGGCCGCCGTCAGGCGGACTGAGAGGGCTATCGTAGTTGACGCACTTCAAAAACAGGCCCTTTGCCGGAAACGTGGGCCCGGCCTTGCTCCGGTCCCGGCTTGCCAGAATGGCAGGGATCTCCTCCGGCCCCATCCGGCCCGCACCCACTTCGCAGAGGGTCCCGGCCAGAATCCGCACCATGTTGTACAGGTAGCCGTCCGCCGTTACGGTGATCTCCACCTCGTCACCCTTCCGGACCACACCACAGTCCGTGATGGTGCGCACGGTGTCTCCATGGGCAGCGGCAGAGCTGCCCGCCGCACAGAGGGCCAGAAAATCGTGCCTGCCCACAAACTGCTTTGCAGCTTTGTCCATTCGTTCCCCGTCCAGATGCCTCGGCACCCGGGTATAATACTTCTCATCAAAGGGCGAATCGATGGGGCTGTTATGGATGCGGTAAAGATACGTTTTGGTGTGGGCCGCATACCGGGCGTGAAAGTCCTCCGGCACCACCCGGGCCGACAGCACCCGGATGTCCATCGGCAGATACTGGTTGATTGCCAGCGGCAGCTTCTGGGGCGGGATGCGGGTGTCGGCGTGGAAATTCAGGGCAAAGCCCAATGCGTGCACCCCGGCATCGGTGCGGCTGCATCCCTTGATATCCGGGCGGCAGCCCAGCACAGCTTCCAGCCCATCCTGAAAGGTCTGGGCTACGCTCCGCCCATTGGGCTGCACCTGAAACCCGCAGTAGTTCGTGCCGTCGTAGGATAAAATAAGTAAATAGTTCATAGTTTTAAAAATTCGGGAACACCAGCCGGGAGGAGAGGATGAGCGCAAAGCAGACTACACAGACCGCAAGGTCGATATAATCCTGTTTGGTGCAGCGCAGCACTTTCAGACGGGTGCGGCCGTCGCCGCCCCGATAGCAGCGGCATTCCATCGCCATGGCCAGTTCATCTGCCCGGCGGAACGCCGAGATGAACAGCGGGATGAGCACCGGCACCAAAGCCTTGACCCGCTCGGTCATGGTGCCGCTGTCCAGCATAGCACCACGGGCTTTCTGGGCGTTCATGATCTTGTCGGTCTCCTCGATCAGAGTGGGGATGAACCGGAGAGCAATGCTCATCATCATGGCCAGCTCATGCACCGGAAAGTGCAGCTTGCCCAGCGGTTTGAGCAGCTGTTCGATGGCATCCGTCAGCACGATGGGGCTGGTGGTGTAGGTCAGAAGACTGGTACCTGCAATCAACGCCATGACACGGACTGCCATCAGGATGGCGTAGCGCACGCCCTCGGCATAGATGGTCAGGAACCAGAACTTCACCAGCGGCTCCCCCTCGCCCGAAACAAAGAAGAGGTTGAGCACCGCCGTGAAGATAACAATGGGCAGGATGGGTTTCAGGCTCTTGAGGATGAGCTTGAAGGGGATCTTTGCTGCGCCATACATAGCGGCAAGGAAGAGGATGGAAAGGCTCAGGCCCAGCGGATTGGATGCCGCAAAGAGCAGAATGATATAGACGATGGTCATGACCAGCTTGAGCCGGGGGTCAAATCGATGCACCAGACTGTTCCCCGGGAAGTGCTGGCCGATGGTGATATCTCTCAGCATCCGGACACGCCCCCTTTCTCACCCTTCTCCCGGGAAAGCACAAGGCTCTCCCCTGCGTCTTTCCGGGCTTTTGCTTCCAGAATCATCTTGACAGCGTAGGGTACGGTGTACACATCTGCCGGCACATCCACGCCCATCTCCCGGAGCTTGAGGAAAATTTTGGTCACCTGCGGCACGCTCAGCCCCAGCTTCAGCAGTTCCGGAGCCCGGTCAAACACCTTGGAGACCGTATCGTACATAGCGATCTTTTTGTTGGACATCACCAAAACCTTGTCGGCATATTTGGCGATATCTTCCATGCTGTGGGAGACCAGCAGCACGGTGGTGCCGGTCTTTTTGTGGTAGTCCTTCACTTCGCTCAGGATCTCGTCCCGGCCCTCGGGGTCGAGGCCGGCAGCAGGCTCGTCCAGCACCAGAATGCGGGGCTTCATGGCCATGACACCTGCTACCGCGACGCGGCGTTTCTGACCGCCGGACAGCTCAAAGGGGCTGCGTTCCAGCAGAGCCGGGTCAAGGCCGACGAAATCCGCCGCCTCATGCACACGGCGGTCGATCTCCGCCTCGTCAAGGCCCATATTTTTCGGGCCGAAGGCGATGTCCTTATAGCAGGTCTCCTCGAAGAGCTGATACTCCGGATACTGGAACACCAGACCCGTCAGGAAG
>CALDNF010000158.1 GCA_937917475.1 uncultured Faecalibacterium sp. | reverse complement strand
GGCCTTGTGGGCCTGAACGGCTCGGGCAAATCCACCCTGCTCAAGACCATTGCAGGCGTGTACAAGCCCACCAAGGGCAAGGTGACCGTCAATGGCACCATCGCCCCCCTCATCGAGCTGGGCGCAGGCTTTGATATGGACCTGACCGCCCGGGAGAACATCTACCTCAACGGCACCGTACTGGGGTTCTCGCCCAAGTATCTGGACGAAAAGTTTGACGAGATCGTGGAGTTCAGTGAATTGCAGAACTTCCTCGATGTGCCGCTGAAAAACTACTCTTCCGGCATGGTGGCCCGCATCGGCTTTGCCATTGCCACCATCACCAAGCCCGATATCCTCATCGCCGACGAAGTGCTGTCGGTGGGCGATTTCCTCTTCCAGCAGAAGTGCGAAAAGCGGATGAAGGAGCTGATGGCCGGAGGCACCACCGTCATTCTGGTCTCCCACTCCATTGAGCAGATCGAGCGGATGTGCAGCAAGGTGGCATGGCTGAGCCACGGCCGCCTCAAGATGAACGGTGACACCGAGACGGTCTGCAACGCCTACAAGGCTGTGCAGCGGGGCGAAGCCTGAGCCAAAAGGGAGCATCGAGATGAATCTGCGACTGAAACGTGCCAGGGAGCTGGCGGGTTATGCCGTTCAGCTGACCCGGGACGAGGGTCTGGGCACCATGCTGACCCGGGGGGCCGGGTTCGTGAAGCGGCGGTTTTTCAGCAAAAAGGCCCGTTATCTGCCTGCCAAAAAAGTGCTGGAAGCCCAGCGGGCCGAGATGGCCGGAAAAACGGCGGAGAGCTGCGGACTTCCAACTATTTCCGTCCTGACCCCGCTGTATAATACTCCGGAAAATTACCTGCGGGAGTTTCTCGATTCCTTTGTGAACCAGACTGCTCCCAACGGTCAGCTCTGCCTTGCAGATGCCTCTGACCCGGCCCATAGCCGGGTGGGGGAGATCGTGCGGGAATATCAGGCAAAAGATCAACGCATCGTATACAAAAAAGTCGAAAACAAGGGGATTGCCGCCAACACCAATGCGGCGGCAGCACTTGCAGACGGCGAATATCTTGCACTGGCTGACCACGACGATATCCTTGCACCCCACGCCCTGTACACCATGGGCAAGGCTATTTTGCAGCTGCGGCAGCGGGGGGAGCCCGACGGTTTCCTTTACAGCGACGAAGCCCTGTTCTCCAAGAGCATAAAAAAGCCCACGGTGGCGCATTTCAAGCCGGATTATGCTCCGGATTACCTGCTCTGCTGCAACTACATCTGCCATCTGGCGGTGTTCCGGCGGGAGCTGTATGAACGGGTGGGCGGCGAGCGGCCCGAGTGCGACGGCAGTCAGGACCACGACCTCTTCCTCCGGCTCATCGAGCAGGTAGGCGGAGCGGCCCATGTGCCGCAGGTGCTCTATTATTGGCGTGTCCACGCCGGTTCTACCTCCGGCGGCACCGACGCAAAGCCCTATGTGGCAGCGGCGGCAAAAAAGGCTCTGGCCGACCATCTGGCCCGCACCGGCCGGGAAGGCACCGTGGAAGATGGACTTTTCCCCAGTACCTACCGGGTCAAGTGGAAAATTGAGGGCGACCCCAAGGTAAGTATCCTCATCCCCAGCAAGGATCACACCGACGATCTGGAAAAATGCCTCCACAGCATCTGGACAAAGACTGAGTGGGACAACTATGAGGTCATCGTGGTGGAGAATAATTCCACCGATCCGGCTACCTTTGCCTATTATAAGGAAGCAGAAAAACGTTACGACGGCCTGCGGGTGGTCCGATACCCGAAACAGGGGTTCAATTTTTCGGGCATCAATAATTTTGGCCGGAAATATGCCAACGGGGAATATCTGCTGCTGCTGAACAATGACGTGGAAGTGCTGAACGGAGATTGGCTCACCGAGCTGCTCCGCCAGTGTGCCCATCCGGGCGGCGGTGCCATCTGCGGAGCCATGCTTTATTACCCCGACGACACTCTTCAGCACGCCGGTGTCATCACCGGTCTGGGAGGTTATGCGGGCCACAGCCACAAGTACAAAAAGCGGGGCGGCAGCGGATATCTCTTCCGGGCAGCTTCCGTGCAGGACTTTTCGGCGGTGACCGGTGCCTGCCTGCTGGTAAGGACTTCGGTCTGGGACAAGGTGGGCGGTCTGGACGAAAAGTTTGCGGTGGCCTTCAACGATGTGGACTTCTGCCTGCGGGTGCGGGATGCCGGGTATCATATCATCTGGACGCCCTATGCCCAGCTGGTCCACTACGAGAGCAAGAGCCGGGGCGGCGACGAAAAAGACCCTGCCAAGGCAGCACGGTTTGCCGCCGAGCAGCAGCGGCTGTATGACGTCCACGGCAGAGAGAACATTCTGGATGACCCCTATTACAACCCCAATCTGACCCGTGACCGGGAGGATTTTTCCGAGAGCGACGACCTGCGGGGGTTGAAAGAGGGCAAGGTTACGGTGAGGTTTCGCACATGAACATCAAGGGACATTTCGAGACCATCACCCGGCACAAGCTGCTGGTGATGAAATATTGCTTTGAATGTGGGCTCTATGAGCAGGGGCTGGCCCATGACCTGAGCAAATACAGCCCTACCGAGTTCATCCCGGGCTGCATCTATTATCAGGGCGACCACAGCCCCAACGAGGCAGAGCGGGAAGCCAAAGGCTATACCTCGGCGTGGCTCCACCATAAGGGCAGAAATAAGCACCATCTGGAATACTGGATCGATTACAGCACCACAAAATCCGGCCTGACCGGCATGAAGATCCCCCTGCGGTATGTCTGTGAGATGGTCTGTGACCGGGTGGCGGCAAGCCAGATCTATCTGGGCGACAAATATACCGACGCAGCGGCGTGGAATTACTATGAAAAGAGCAAAGACCACTATCTGCTTCATCCCGAGACCCGGGCCCTGCTGGAAAAGCTGCTCAAGATGGTGCGGGACATCGGCAGGGAGCGCACCTTTGCGTACATGAAAGCTCTGCTGGGCTGCGAAAAGGATTATTGACGAGCGGTGAAAGAAATTTCAGATCGGAAAATTTCTTCACAGTTTTTTGTGCGTTCTCCCCATTGACTTTCTGTAAAAAAATGGGTATGCTTAAATTGGCTTAGCAGCAATACGATAAAAGATCACATCAAAATGACCTTTTCAGGAGGGCAAGCGATGAAAAATTTTAAGAAAATTCTGGCCGTTGTGCTGGCTGCCATGCTGGCGTTGACGGTTCTGGCTGGCTGCTCTGTGCCGGAGGATCAGATCATTCCCGCACAGCAGACGCAGGTCTATGACGCCTACAACAATCTCATCAACAAGGCAAGTGCAGATGGCTACACCTGCAACGCTACCTACAGCCGCAAGGTCAGCGATGTGGCGTGGGATATGCTCATTGCTGCCGACGGTGCTTACGGCGATGGCGATACTGTTTACTCCAGCAGCAAGGATGCCGCTGCAAAGGCTGCATTTGAAAAAGCAAAGGCCGATGGCAAGATCGCCAAGAACGCTGTGCTGAAGGTGGGGTATCTGGCTACCAACCCCACCAGCTATGGCTCCTACAAGTATGATGCTATCTATACCGCAGGAGACTTTGATGATGCCAACTATCTGGGCATCAGCTACAATGGCGACAGCAACCATCTGATGATCATTGCGGTCTATATCCCCGCCAGCAAGTAAAACAGAACCAAAACAGAAATCCCCGGAGCAGACGCTCCGGGGATTTTTTATGTGGGGAAAGGCTTACTGCTCGCCCTCATAGATCTGGATATAACGGGGAGAATTCTTATCCTGCACCAGCAGCAGAGCTCCGGTCAGGGCAACTGCCAGAAACGTAAAAACAGCCAGAAGTGCTTTGAGAAATTTCATCGTTCGATCCTCCTTGGTGGATGAGTTACGGAGCGGGGGACGTTCCGCAGATTGGTTGATCACAGTATAACATATCCCGCACGGAAAGGCAAACCTTACAGGGCCTGAAAGTTGTGGAAAATCACGAAAAGAAAACTGGTTAGCTATAACTAATCGTAAAAAACAGACAAGAAAATTAAGGAATTTGCATCATTTGGCCATTGTTGTCGTTGACTTCCCACGCCAAAATGATACAATAAATGTGTTAAGCAGCTGCTGTCCCTGTACCAGTGCGCCTGCATGGGCGTAGGGATGGCAATACAAGCAGAATGGGGGATTTATAGTCCATGTTGAACAAGCTGAAACGTGCGGCACTTGGTGCGCATACGCCGCATGACAAAGCAACTGCTGCAAGCAAGCCTGTCCCGATGCCGCTGCCCGCACAGGTACGCATCCTGATGAGCCAGCACATTGGTGCTCCGGCCAAGGCACTGGTCAAAAAGGGCGACGAAGTCTTCGTCGGCACAAAGATCGGTGAGGCAGGCGGATTTGTCTCTGCAAATATCCACTCCAGTGTTTCCGGCACTGTGGCCGCTGTGGAGCCCTTCCGGCTCTCCAATGGCCGGATGTGCGATTCGGTGGTCATCAAGACCGACGGAAAACAGACCCCGGACCCGGCCCTGAAGGCACCGGAAGTGACCGACAAGGCCAGCTTCCTTGCTGCTGTGCGGGAGAGCGGTCTGGTAGGTCTGGGCGGCGCAGGCTTCCCGACCGACGTCAAGCTGCAGCCCAAGAGCGCAGTGGATACCCTGCTGATCAACGCCTCCGAGTGTGAAGTGTGGCTGACCAGCGACACGCAGGAGATGCTGAATTGCAGCGATGATATCATCCGGGGTATTCAGGCGGTGCTTCAGTACACCGGCATTCCGAAGTGCGTGATCGGCATCGAGAACAACAAGCCCGAGTGCATCGATCTGCTCTGCAAGAAGACCAAGGACATCCCGAGCATTGAGGTCAAGCCCCTGCCCAGCGTCTACGGCACCGGCGCAGAGCTGATCCTCATCGAGAAGTGCCTGGGCCGTGAGGTGCCTCACGGCGGTCTGCCCGCAGATGCAGGTGCCATCGTGATGAACGTGACCAGCGTTTCCAGCCTGGGCAAGTATCTGGCAACCGGTATGCCGGTGGTCAGCCGTACCATCACCGTGGACGGCGATGCCTGCGCAAAGCCTCAGAATCTGGTCGTCCCCGTGGGCACTGCCTATGAGGATGTGATCAATGCCGCCGGCATCAAGGCCGGTGTGAAGCTGGGCAAGGTGGTGGCCGGCGGTGCCATGATGGGCCCTGCCGTTGAGAACCTGAGCTACCCCACCACCAAGACCACTTCCGGCCTGATCCTGCTGAGCGAGACTGCTGCACAGCCCGCTCCGGTCAACCCCTGCATCCGCTGCGGACGCTGTGTGGAGTATTGCCCCATGGGTCTGGAGCCGGTGGAGGTCAATCAGGCCTATGCCGCCCGTGACGTGAAGGAGCTGGGCAAGCTGCATGTTGATTATTGCTTCAACTGCGGTTCCTGCTCTTTCGTCTGCCCGGCAAAGCGTCCCTGCACCCAGATGATGGGTCTGGCAAAGGCGTTCTACCTTGGTGAAATCAAAAAAGGAGGCAATAAGTAATGGATACGAAGCTTATTGTTTCGGCTTCTCCGCATCTGCGGTCTGAGGAGACGACCACCGGCCTGATGGCAAACGTGATCGTGGCCCTGACCCCCTGCGTGGTGGCCTCTGCGATCATTTTTGGCCTGCGTGCCCTGCTGGTCACCGCTGTGTCGGTCATCGGCTGTGTTGCGTTCGAGTGGCTGTACTGCAAGCTGCTCAAGAAGCCGAATCCCATCGGTGACCTGTCCGCTGTGGTCACCGGTATCATTCTGGCGATGAACGTGCCCGTGGGGATGCCTCTGGGCGAGCTGCTCATCGGCGATTTTGTTGCCATCATCGTGGTCAAGCAGCTGTTCGGCGGCATTGGCATGAACTTTGCCAACCCCGCACTGGTGGGCCGTATCGTGCTGTTCATCAGCTTTGCCGGTGAGATGAACAAGTGGGTGTTCCCGGATGCCGCTGTGGATCAGCTGTCCTCCGCAACCCCGCTGGCTGTCTCCGATCCTTCCAAGCTGAGCCTGCTGGACCTGTTCATGGGCATCCATGGCGGTGTTCTGGGCGAGACCTGCGCTCTGGCCATCGTGCTGGGCCTGATCTATCTGGTGGCTACCAAGACCATCAGCATCGCCATTCCCGCTTCTTATGTGGGCAGTATGTTCATCTTCTATCTCATCGCTACCCACAGCATCCATGCCGCTCTGGTGGCTGTGCTGTCCGGCGGCCTGCTGTTTGGTGCCGTGTTCATGGCTACCGACTATGTGACCAGCCCCTTCACCCTGAAGGGCAAGCTGGTGTACGGTGTGGCTCTGGGCATCGTTACCTTTGCCATCCGTTATTGGGGCAGCTACACCGAGGGCGTGTCCTTCGCACTGCTGTTCATGAACCTGTGGGTTCCCTACATCAATGATCTGACCCGTCAGACTCCGTATGGCTATGTCAAGCCCGCAAAACCTGCAAAGGAGGGTGCTGGCAAATGAATAAGTCTTCTACCTGGGAGAGCACGATCAAGCCGGTCATCGTACTGAGCGTGATCTCGCTGGTCGTCAGCCTGCTGCTGGCGGTCGTCAACTCCTTTACCGCCCCGGTTATCGAGGCAAACGAAAAGGCCACCACTCTGGCTGCATACGTTGACGTGATGCCCACTGTTTCCGACGCTGCAACGCTGGAAGAGGTCACCGGATACACCACTGCGAACGTTTCCGGCGTGGTCAAGGCCGAGGACGGCAGCATGGCCATCAAGGCCGGTGAGGCCGGTTTTGACGGCGGTATCCTGACCGTTATCATGGGCTTTGACACCGAGGGCAAGGTCACCGGTATGTGGGTGGACGCTTCCACTCAGACCAGCGGCATCGGCAGCAACGTGTCCAAGGCCGACTATCTGGCTCAGTTCGACGGCATGGATGGCACCCAGAACATCGTGATGAATCAGGGCTACGACGCATACAGCGGCGCAACCATTTCGTCCACCGCTCTGTTTGCCGCCATCAACGACTGCATCAGCTGTTATAACGAGCTGGCATAAAGGAGGTTGGTAAGAAATGGCACAAGAGAAAAAGTCCAAG
>CALDNF010000157.1 GCA_937917475.1 uncultured Faecalibacterium sp. | reverse complement strand
TGGCTGCTCATAGCGCTGGACAGCTCGATCTTTGCCTTCTCAGCAGCTTCCTTCAAACGCTGCGCAGCCATCTTGTCCTTGCGCAGGTCGATGCCGTTCTCAGTCTGGAAGGCATCGGCCATCCAGTCGATGATACGCTGGTCGAAGTCATCGCCGCCCAGATGGGTATCACCATTGGTGGCCAGAACTTCGGTAACGCCGTCGCCCATCTCGATGATGGAGACATCGAAGGTGCCGCCGCCCAGATCGTAGACCATGATCTTCTGGTCCTCTTCCTTATCGATACCGTAAGCCAGAGAAGCAGCGGTAGGCTCGTTGATGATACGCTTGACGTTCAGGCCTGCAATGGTGCCTGCGTCCTTGGTTGCCTGACGCTGGCTGTCGTTGAAGTATGCAGGAACGGTGATGACAGCCTCGGTAACAGGCTCGCCCAGGTAAGCCTCGGCATCAGCCTTCAGCTTCTGCAGGATCATAGCGCTGATCTGCTGGGGAGTGTACTCCTTGCCGTTCAGGGTCACCTTGTGGTCGGTGCCCATCTGACGCTTGATGGAAGAAACAGTGTTCTCAGGGTTGGTGATGGCCTGACGCTTTGCGACCTGACCCACCAGACGGTCGCCGGTCTTAGTGAAGCCCACCACAGAAGGGGTCGTCCGTGCGCCCTCAGAGTTTGCGATAACAACGGGCTCGCCGCCCTCCATAACAGCCACGCAGCTGTTGGTAGTACCAAGGTCGATACCAATAATCTTACTCATAATGAAGTCTCCTCTCAAATGATCTTGTTTATCTCATGCTTAGAGTGAAAAGCGAATGTTTATTTGAACGCCCTTTCGGGCGGGGGAACTTACTCAGCCACCACAACGGTTGCATGGCGGACGATCTTGTCGCCCAGCTTGTAACCCTTCTGGTAGACGGTGACCACCGTGCCGCTCTCCTGACCCTCCTGTGCGGGCACCTGCTGCACAGCGTTCATGAAGTTGGGGTCGAAGGGCTTGCCCAGCGATTCGATCTCCTCTACATGGAGGGTGTCCAAAGCCTTGGCAGCTTTGTCCAGCGTCATGGTCACGCCCTTCTTGTAATTCTCATCGGCACAGGGGGCGTTGGCTGCCATTTCCAGCGTATCCAGAATCGGGATGATCTGGTTTACGGCGAAGGACACGCCATCGTTGAACTTCTGGTCAGCTTCCCGGGTGGAACGCTTGCGGTAGTTCTCATATTCGGCGGCCATCCGGAGCAGCTGGTCTTTTGCCTGCGCTGCGTTCTTTTCCGCAGCGTCCAGCTTTGCCTTTACGGCATCCATCTCCCGGGCCTTCTTGTTGAACCAGCCATCCTTCTTCTTGGCATCAGCCTTTTCCTCGCTCTCGGCTTCGGGAGCAGCAGCTTCTGCCTGAGGCTCGGCCTGTTCCGCAGTCCGGGTCTCCTCAGCAGGAGCTTCCTCTGTCTGCTGAGTTTTCTTGGTTTCTTCGGTCATTCCAGATCCTCCTTATAGATCACAGTCTGCCGGGGCACGGCAGCCTGCGGGGTGTCTTTTCGTTTGCCGCTCATACCTTCGCCCAGCTCATCTGCAAAGACATGGAGCAAAGGCATCAGCTTCTGGAAGGGCATCCGGGTAGGGCCGATCAGTGCGATGGAACCCCAGAGCCCGCCGCCTACCAGATAGCGGTTGCTCACAACACACAGGCCGGGGATCTGCGGCTCAAGATCCTCGCCCAGAAGTACGCCCTCGTTCCGTTCTGCCGGGGGAGCAATGAGCCGGGCCGCCTCTTCCTCGTCGTTGAGGAGGGAGAGGATGTCGCCCACCTTTCCGTCCAGCTGGGGCCAGTCCAGCAGATGCTGCTCGCCGCCCAGGAACACATGGGGCTTTACCGAATCCTGTAAGATCGCTGCCGCTGCACTGACGACCGGAACCAGTTCCGAATCGATCTGTGCACACATCTCTGCCAGCAGCCGGGCCGACAGATCCACCGGAGCCACGAAAGTGAGGTTCCGGTTCAGAAGAGCGGCCAGTGCAGCCGCATCCTCCCGGGACAATCCGGTACGGACCCGGGCCACCCGGGTGCGGACGTAACCGGCGGTTGTCACGGCCAGCACCGCCGCTGCGCTCCGGCCCACCTGCACCACCTCATAATGGGCGATGCAGAGGTCCTCTGCACAGGGTGTGCTGATGGCTGCGGTACAGCCGCTGATCTGAGCCAGAGCTTTTGCAGCACCCTGCGCCAGCTTTTCGGGCTCGTGATCCAGACTGGCGAACACTGCGTCCACCCGGGCCCGGGTCACCCGATCCAGCGGCTGATCATCGGTCAGCAGATTATCGAGATAATAACGGTAGCCTTTTGCGCTGGGGACCCGGCCTGCACTGGTATGAGGCTGCTCCAGCAGCCCCAGCTTTGTCAGCGCAGCCATCTCATTGCGGAGCGTCGCACTGGAAACTGCCATATCAAAGTAGTTTGCCAGAACACCGCTTCCGACCGGCTCTCCCTCGAGGCCATACAGTGCCACGATTGCCTGCAAGACTCGCTGCTTGCGTGCATCCATCGTCATAGCACCTGCCTCCTTTGATTTGTTGTTGTGGTTTTTGTTTTTCTTTAGCACTCCATCTTCCTGAGTGCTAAGACCATTATAATCAATTTTCTGTACCTGTCAAGCCTTTTGCGAAAATGTTTTAAAAGATTCATAAATTGGTCATAAGCCCAGTCTCCCCATGCAAAAAGACCCTCCGTGAAGAAGGGTCTTTGCATCGGGCCTATTATAATAAGGTGTTCATTCTTCCATCTGCTTTGCCAGAAATGCCGCTGCCACGGCCACAGCTTTCTGTTGGGCAGGGTCAGGGCGGGCCGTGCGGTCCTCAGTGAGCAGCCCCACTGCACCGGTCACATCCCCTGCCGCCACGATGGGGCAGACACAGAGCAGAGCCCGGGCAGAGTTCTCGCAGGGGAGCATCGCCTGCTCCGGTGTACCTTCGCTGTTGTAGGGGTGCCGGCTTTCCATCAACCGCTCCAGCGGCTGGCTCACCGTCCGGTCCACAAGGTCCCGCCGCCCGCTGCCGGATGCCGCCAGAATACGGTCCCGGTCGGTGACAAAGGCTGTGAGGGCAAAGCATTTATTGAGCACATCGGCATACTGTGCCGCCACTGCACTCATCTCTCCCACCGGTGAATACTTTTTGAAGATGACTTCCCCATCGCCCGTGGTAAAGATCTCCAATGGATCTCCCCTGCGGATGCGCTGCGTGCGGCGGATCTCTTTTGGGATCACCACCCGTCCCAGCTCATCGATGCGGCGCACGATTCCGGTTACCTTCATATCATTTTCCCTCCTGAATGTCATGGTTTCCATTTTTCAGTTCCTGTGGGTAGTATGTGGAAATTCAGGAGGATTATGCTTTTTCTCCCCTTACCGCACAAAAAGCGGCCCGAAGGCCGCTTTCTGCATCTTCACATCTCACGTTCTCTCAGCGTGATTGCGTTCTTTATCTTCATACATCCGCTGGTCAGCAAGGACACGGATCTCCTCACAGCTGGCACTCTCGGCGGGATAAGCGGCCCAGCCGCAGCTTGTTCCTACCCGCAGCTCAAGACCGTCCAGCTCAACGGGCTGCAGGATCGTTTCCCGGATCTTCTCTACCCGGGCCTGAACGAGCTCTTCGCTGAGATGTCCGGTGACCACAAGGGCAAACTCGTCACCGCCGATCCGGAATGCATAGTCCTCATCCCGGATGCAGGTGCGCAGCCGTTGGGCCACCGCCTGCAAAAGCTTGTCGCCCATATCGTGGCCGTAGGTGTCGTTCACCGGCTTGAACCGATCCAGATCCAGATAAAACAGAACGAATTCCTGCTCCTTTTCCTGCTGCTGCCTGAGCAGACTGCTGAAATACCGTCCATTGTACAGGCCGGTCAGCCCATCGGTGTTGGCCAGATTTTCCAGCTCGTGCTGCCACTCCGTGTCCTGAGAGATCAGCATCACCTGCATCAGCTCGCTGCCTTTCCAGACCACCGGGATCGCACTCATGACCATGAATTCCGTACCGTCCTGGGTGCAGTACTCAAACCGGAAGGAATCGTCGTCCTTTTTCAGCTTTTCCCGGAGATTCTGGGGTGAGATCATCCAGCTCATCATGACCTGACCGGTCTTTCCATTCTCGTTCAGAACACGATACCGGCAGTCTACCCAGCGCAGCAGTTCCTGATACGTTCCATTTTCCGGGTAAAGAGGTGCCTTCTTCTGTTCGTGATACTCATAGGTATTGTTTTTCAGGTCGCAGACCGCAAACCGATCCACGATCCGGGAAATTCCGTTGAACAACTGGTCACTGAGTTCTTTCTGATGGGTAATGCTCTCCCGGGCGGCAGTTTCTTCCCGCAGGCGGACTTTTGCGCTGTGCTGCACCATCTGCACCCCGCCCAGCATGATGCAGCACGCCACCAGAAACAGAAGCAGGATGGTGGTATACTGGACTTTCCGCATCCCGGATTCTATCACAGTCTGATCCACGATGCCTACGATCTGCCAGTCCCGGATGCCCACCGGCTGATGGACCAGATAATAGTCCTTGTTCTGATACCGGTACGTCACACTGCCTTTTCCCCCGGTCCGCACCTCGTCCTGCATCTGTTCAAAAAAGGCGTTGTTCACCGCAGCATTGGCCGTAAGAAAATCAAACAGATTTTCCAGCTGTGTCGGGATCTCGCTCTTGGGTTCGGTGGACATCAGCACCTCGCCGTCCGGGTAAATGATGTAGCAGTCACTCTGGCCGTTGTAAGCCCCACTGCCCATTATATTTTCCAGCACATTGTTATCATAGCTCACCGCAAGGCCGGTATACGTGATGCCGTTCAGGACAACGGGGTCGATCCCCAATTCAAAAACGACTTTCCGGATCCCGCTGGTGGCAATATAGCTGGACACCACCGGCTGTCCGTTCTGATCGTAAAGAGCTTCAAATGCCTTGCGGGCATTCTCCGCATTTCCCCTGCGCCCATTCACCGTAGCGTAATCGCAATCCTCGTTGAAAAGATAAAAATCGCTGAACTGCCAGGTCTCTTTTTCCAGCACGATGTCCTGCCATTTTTCTTCCATTTCACCGCTTTTTGCAAGATGCTGCAAACGTCCGTTCCAATCCGACAGAACGTTCCAGTTCCGCTGGGCAAACATCAGGAAGGTCTTGTCCACCTGCTCATAAGTTTCCAGCAGATTCTTGGTACATTCCGACTTGATCTGCGCCTGAATATAATTGCTGTAGCACATCAGGATGGCCAGCATCAGCGCAAATACCAGACCAGTGGCAACCAGCCCATTCCGCCGTCTGGATCTTCCTGCGTGCTGGATGTGGGCGTTCTGTTTCATGCTCTTCACCACCCACAGCAATGCTGCAGGGCCTTTCTGTGAATTCCTGCCCGATTCGTCCAAAGTATAGCATCCTGTTCTTAACGGTGTCAAGACATTTTTCAATAATTTTACGTTGTTGTTATCCTGCCCCCCCCCGAATTTTTTATCGATATATCGCTTTAATTTTTCATACTTTTTTAACATTCCGGCATCTTTTGTCCATTCAGCCATGCCACGGTGCATCTGCGTTGCCTTTCCGGCCCGGTTATGTTACAATATTTTATACATTTTACGAAAGGCCGGTGGATTTTCCATGCAGCAGATCTTGATTTTGGGCGGTGGTGCCGCTGGGCTTGCCGCCGCACTGGCAGCAGCCCAATCCCTTCGCCCGGGAACCGCACAGGTTACGATTCTGGAACGGAACCCTCATCCCGGAAAAAAGCTCCTTGCCACCGGCAATGGACGCTGCAATCTGAACAACGCTGCGATCAGTCCGGACAAATATTTTACCTCCGCCCCCAAGGCTCTGACTTCCCTGCTGGCCGCAGCAGACCGGGCCGACCCGCTGGGCTGGTTCCGCTCTTTGGGGCTTTTGACACGGACCGACGAGACCGGACGGGTCTACCCTTATTCCAATCAGGCGGCAGACGTGCTGGCCCTGCTGGAACGGCATCTGGAGCAAAAAGGCGTGGAAGTACGTACCGGCTGCACCGTCAAAAGCCTGAGTCAGACCCGGGGCGGCTACGCCGTCCGGTTCACCTCTCCCGATGGGCAGGATGAGACCTTCCGGGCCAATGCCGTCATCTGTGCCATGGGCGGCGAGGCCGGACCGCAGTTCGGCACCGACGGCTTCGGCACCCGGTTTGCCGCTCAATGCGGCGGGCGGATGGAGCCCCTTTACCCCTGTCTGACCGCCCTTCAGGTTGCAAAGCCCCTCAAATCTCTGGCCGGCATCCGGGCCAAGGGCACCGCCTCTCTGCTGGACGGCTCCCGCCTGCTGGACGCCGAGACCGGCGAGATCCAGTTTACGGACTACGGCCTTTCCGGCATCTGCATCATGCAGCTGTCCGGTCTGTTGGCCCCGGGCCGGGGTCCGAAGCATCCCGCCGTGGAGCTGGACCTCTTCCCCGCCTTTTCAGAGCCGGAACTCTCTGCTTTTTTTGAAACCCGGCCTGCCGCCCTGCCCGGCGACAAACCGACGGACTTCTGGCTGGGGCTCCTTCATCCGAAGCTGGGCCGTGCTCTCTGGGCGGCGGCAAAGCTTCCGGAAGGGCCGGCCTCCCGCCTAACCGCTGCCAGCTGGCGGGCTCTGGCTCATACTGCAAAGCACTGGCGGTTCGAAGGTCTGACCCCCTGCGGCTGGAAACAGGCCCAGACCACCGGCGGCGGCCTGAGCCTGACTGAAGTGGAGCCCAGCTTCCAGTTCAAAGGCTGTCCCGGGCTGTACTTTGTGGGGGAAACTCTGGACTGTGCCGGCACCTGCGGTGGCTTCAATCTCCATTGGGCCTTCGGCTCCGGCCTGACCGCCGGGCGGGATGCCGCAAAGCACCTGCGCCCCGCCCGGAATCAATAATGTTTGATAACCCACAACGCCCCCGGCAAAACAGCCGGGGGCGTTGCTTTTTGTTTCAGAGGGCTCAGGCCGATTTCCGGGCCCGCTCTGGCTCTTCCTCAAAGGCCGAGTACATGGGTTTTACATCGATTCCCCGGAACTTACGGTCGGTGTAGTTCTTGGTGATCTTTGCCACCGTGCCCGACAGGCTCAGCACACCGATCAGGTTGGGGATCATCATCAGACCGTTGAAGGTATCCGACAGGTCCCATGCAAGGCTCAGGTTCATGGTGGCACCCACCACCATCATCAGGATGAAAACGGTCTTATAACCGATGCTGAGCTTTGCACCGAAAAGATATTCAAAGGCTTTGGTGCCGTAGTGGCTCCAGCCCAGCACTGTGGAATAGGCAAACAGCAGGATGGAGACCGCAATAAACTTGGGGCCCAGACTGCCGAACACGGTAGCAAACGCCTCGCCCACCAGTGCACTGCCCTGAATGTCGGTGAGCATCATGCCGGTATCCAGATCCACCAGACCGGTGGTCAGGATGACCAGAGCCGTCAGGGTGCAGACCACAATGGTGTCGGCAAAGACCTCAAAGATGCCCCACATTCCCTGCTGCACCGGCTCCTTGACATTGGAAGAGGAGTGGACCATGACCGAGGAGCCAAGGCCCGCCTCGTTGGAAAATGCACCCCGCTTGAAGCCCCAGGTGATGGCCGCATTGATGCCGTAGCCCAGAACACCGCCGCCTGCAGCCCGGAAACCGAAGGCCCCCTTGGAAATGGAGACAAATGCTGCCGGAACCGCCGCAATGTGCGTTCCCACCACCAGCAGGGCACCGATGACATAGAACACTGCCATGAAGGGGACCACTTTTTCGGTGACCGCCGCCATCCGCTTGAGACCGCCCAGAATGACCAGTGCCGACAGCACGGCCAGCGCAATGCCGGTGACCACGGTAGGCACATGGAACGCCGCCTGCATATTGCCGGCAATGGAATTGATCTGGCCCATGTTGCCGATGCCGAAGGAAGCCAGTACGCAGAAGCAGGAGAAGAGCACCGCCAGTG
>CALDNF010000156.1 GCA_937917475.1 uncultured Faecalibacterium sp. | reverse complement strand
ACTGCTCCGGGCTGCCGCCCTTGAGGTGGCAGAGAGCAGCGGCAGCCATGGCACTGGCGGCACCTACCTCGGCCTGACAGCCGCCTTCCGCACCCGCAAGGGTGGCCCGGGCGGCAATGACCTGCCCGAACCCGGCGGCAACGTAGAGAGCATCGCAGATGGCATCCTCACTGGCTTCACCCGTCCGGGCCAGCGGCAGCAGGACGGCGGGCAGAACGCCGCAGCTGCCTGCCGTGGGGGCGGCGACGATCCGCTTCATGCAGGCATTGCACTCGGCGGTCTTGAGGGCCTCGGCGGTGACGGCAGCAAGGTAATCCCCGCCTAGCAGCTTCCCTTCCCGGTGGGCCTGTTCCACCTTGGCGGCATCGCCGCCGGATAAGCCGCTGCGGCTGCGCTGGGATGGGTCGTAGTCCCGGCTGGTGGCCTGCATCACCTGCCACAAATGATGCATGGATTCCCGGCTCTGGGCCTCGGTCAGGCGGCTTTCGGCCAGATCACTCCGGAGAATGGCCTCGGACAGCGGAATGTTCTGGCTGCGGGCTGCGGCCAGCATCTCTTCACAGGATAAAAATGACATCGATCAATCCTCCATGGCTTCTTCGGGTTCGTCCACGTTCAGGCAGGTGACTTTCCGGATGCCCGGCATCTGCGCCATCTGCTGCTCCAGTGCCCGGGGGATATGGGAGTCACATTCCAGCACCATGACGGCATAGCCGCCCGAGGCCGCCCGGAACACCTGCATGGAAGCAATGTTGATCCGCCGCTGGGCCAGCGACATGGTGACCTCGGCAATGCAGCCGGGGGTGTCCTCGTTGTGGATGATGAGGGTGTTGCTGTCGCCGCCAAAGTCGGCGGGCACGCCGTCGATCTCGGTCACCCGGATCCGTCCGCCGCCCACGGAGGCCGCCTGCAGGGTCAGGACCCGGCCGCTACGGCTTTTTAAGGTAAGGACGGTGGTGTTGGGGTGGGCCGAGCGGAGTTCGATGGGATGGATGGTGAACTTCATCCCCTGCTCCTCAGCCAAAGCAAAGCTGTCCGGCAGACGGGGATCATCGGGACGGAGGCCCAGCAGGCCGGCCACCAGAGCACGGTCGGTGCCGTGGCCCTTGCCGGTGGTGGCAAAGCTGCCGTATAACCCGATGTCGGCCTCTGCGGGGAGCTCACCCAGCAGCTTTTGTGCCGTGTAGCCGATCTTGGCCGCACCGGCGGTGTGGCTGGAAGAAGGCCCGATCATCACCGGCCCCAGAACGTCGAACAAGCGCATGGCAGTACATCCTTTCGGTTTTTGCTGTTTTTATCCTTTTTATTATACCGCTTTTATTCAACTTGTGCTATAATAACCTTACTAATGTTTGAAAAAGCCCGATTCCGGGCACCACGGAGGGTAAATCATATGAAATTGGTAAGCGTGGAAACTCCCGAGAAGAGTGTCTGCAAGATGACCTTCAGCGCATCGGCTGAGGAACTGGAAGCTGCGTCCAACGCCGTGTATGAGCGCACCCGCGCTTCCTATACGATCAAGGGCTTTGCAAAGGGTGAAGCTGATCGTGCTCAGATCGAGGCCGACCGGGGTGAGCACACCTTTTGGTATGATGCCATCAACGATCTGATGGACAAGGACGTTCCGGCTCTGTATGAGGCTGCCATGGCCGAGCACGGCTTCAAGGCGGTGGATGATCCGGTATACGATCTGGTCAGCGTCAAAAAGGACGAGGGCTTTGTAGCCACTGCAACCACCGCACTGCAGCCGGAGCTCAAGCTGAACCAGACCAGCGGCTTCAAGACCGAGTGTGTTACCCCGGCCGTTGCTGAGAAAGAGATCGATAACGTGCTGGAACGCCGCCGTCAGGCTGCCGCCGAGCTGGTCCCCCACAAGGGCCCGGCAGTCAAGGGCAATATCGTCCACATGGACTATGAAGGCTTCGTGGACGGCAAGGCCTTTGCAGGCGGCTCCGCCAAGAATCAGAAGCTTCAGCTGGGCAGCGGCCGGATGATCCCCGGTTTTGAGGACGGTATCCTGGGCCACAAGGGCGGCGAGGAGTTTGAGATCAATGTTACCTTCCCTGCTGCCTACCACGTCAAAGACCTGGCCGGCAAGCCTGCTGTCTTTAAGATCAAACTGATCGATGTCTGTGTCCGTCAGCTGCCTGCCCTGAACAGCGACTTTGCCAAGAAGGTGGGCAAGGTGGATACCATGGACGAGTTCCGTGCCCAGATCCAGAAGCAGCTCTACGACGGCAAGCACGCCGCCGCCATGAACCGTGCGAAAGATCAGATCCTGACCCAGCTGGCCAATGCCGCCGAGGGCGAGCTGCCCAGCGTGCTGGTGGAGACCACCTACCAGCAGGAGATGGAGCGGGTGCAGCAGCAGCTCCAGATGCAGCGGATGAGTCTGGACCGCTACCTGAGCCAGATCCACCAGACCCGGGACAGCTTTACTTCTGCGGTTCATGCTGCCGCCGAGAAGAACACCCGTGCCCGGATGGCTCTGCTGCAGGTGGCACAGAGTGAGAATCTGGTGCCCACCGATGAAGAGATCAACAAGACCCTGCAGGAGCGTGCAGACCGGATGAAAAAGACGCTGGAAGAGGTCAAGGCCGGTTCCAACATCGAGGCGATGCGCCGCAACGAGGCCATCCGCCGTGCGGCAGACTGGGTCATTGAGCACTCGACCATTGAAGATAAGTAACGGATAAAAACAGCGAAGCCCGCACCCGGGAAAGTTCCCCACGGTGCGGGCTTTGTTTATGCATGAATTCAGGCCGGTTTCTCCATTTGCCGCTGCGCTCAGGCCAACAGCTTGAAGCCCATGATGACTACGCCCAGAACCACCAGCACCACGCCGGTGGCACGGTTCAGGGTCTTGGCATCGGTCTTGTTGGCAAACACGGCGGCGATGCGGGCCCACAGCAGGGTGAAGAGGACGCAGAGGAACCAGACCGTCCAGTCCGGCGCACCGCCGATGGCAAAGTGAGAAACGGCACCGGTCAGGGCGGTGAAGGTCATAATAAAGACGCTGGTGCCCACGGCGGTCTTGAGCTCATAGCCCAGCACACTGGTGAGGATGAGCAGCATCATCATGCCGCCGCCTGCACCGATGAAACCGCAGATAAAACCGATGATCACGCCGCAGATGATGGACTGGATGGCCCGCTTCTGAGCCGAAACGCCCTGCATGGCCTCTTTGGTAGTCATGACCGGCCGGACGATGAACTTGATGCCCAGCAGGAAGGTCATGAACACCGAGAAACCGCCCATGGTGGTGGAAGGCACAAGGCTGGCGACATAGCTGCCCACCACCGTGAAGAGCAACACACTCGCCATCATGATGAGGCCGTTGCGGATGTCGAGATTTTTGTTTTTATGATAGGTATAGGCCGAAACAGCACTGGCCAGCACGTCCGAAGAAAGGGCGATGCCCACCGCCATATAGGGGTCCATCCCAAGGAAGGTGATGAGCATAGGGCTGATGACAGCGGCTGCGCTCATCCCTGCAAAGCCGGTGCCGAGGCCGGCTCCCATTCCGGCAAAAAAGGTTACAAGAAGGGTATAAATGATCTGCATCTCAATGCACTCCTTTCAACATGACATCCAGATTCCGATTGATGCCCTCAACAGCCCGGAAAAACGATGCCCGGGTGTCCGGGTCAAGGCCGTTTAAAAGCTGTTCTCCGAACGCCTGCTGCACAGCCCGCCCCTGTGCAATGATGGGGGCAGCTTTTTCGGTGCAGAGCAGCTGAGTCTTGCGGCGGTCGCCTTCGACAGCCTGACGCACCAGATAACCCTCCTGCACCAGCTTGTCCACATTCACGGAAACGAGATTGGCTTTGACCTTGCGCACCTCTACAATATCGCTGGCGGTGTTGTAGCCGGGATTGTTGGCAAGGAAAAGCAGGATGTCAAAGGCAGTCTGAGGCAGCTTGAGCTCCTGACACAGGGGCTTGCAGGCGGCGTTGTAGGCCAGAGTGGTTTTCTGGGCAAATTCCATGCTGGGATTCAATTGAATATCCTCCAAAAGTTTCAAAAATGCATAGTTCAAATTTGAAGTGATATTAGCACAGAACCTCTCCCCTGTCAAGTGGCAAAAGGTCGGTTTTGTTTGTGCCCGGGCGGCGATTGTGCTATACTGAACACACATTATTCAGAACGAGGTAACGATCCATGAAAATTCCCGCAAACGGTTTTACCCATGCAGGCAAGTTCCACGCCGACGACGTGTTTGCCACTGCACTGCTTCAGATCCTCCGCCCGGATATCAAGATCACCCGGGGGTTTGTGGTGCCGGATGATTTTGACGGCATCGTGTATGATATCGGCTTTGGAATGTTCGACCACCATCAGGAACCCCGGGAGTACCGGGCCAACGGCGTGCCCTACGCCGCATTTGGCCTGCTCTGGCGGGTGCTTGGCCCCGGCCTTGTAGGAGAGCGGCAGGCCCGGCTGATCGATGAAAACTTCATCCAGCCGCTGGACCTCAACGACAACACCGGTGAGCAGAACAGCCTGTGCGATGCCATCGGTTTCTTCAATCCGGTGTGGGACTCCAAGGAAGATCAGGATGCCTGCTTCTTCAAGGCGGTGGCTGTGGCAAAGCAGATTCTGGAAAACCAGATCGAAAGTGCAAATGCCGTCAACCGTGCGGATGAAAAAGTCCAGCAGGCCTACAAAAATTCCCGGGACGGCATTGTGGTGCTGCCCTGCTACCTGCCCTGGAAAAACGGCCTGTACAAGACCGACGCCCTGTTTGTGATCTACCCCAGCCAGCGGGGCGGGTGGAGTGCCCAGTGCGTCACCGACCACAAGACCAAAAAGCCCAAGCTCCCCTTCCCACAGTCCTGGGCCGGACAGCCGCAGGAGGTCATTGAACAGAAGAGCGGCATCGAGGGCATCAGTTTCTGCCATGCAAGCCGGTTCCTTATCACGGCAAAGGATAAAGAAACGGCCCTTGCCGCCTGCCGTCAGGTGCTGAAAAACAATGGGAGACTGTAACCGTGAAAGAAGAAACGGAGGAAAAAGAAGGGCGGGCCTTTGTCTATATGGTGCGGTGCGCCGGGGGTCAGCTTTACACCGGCTGGACCAATGACCCGGCGGCCCGGCTCCATGCCCACAAGACCGGCAAGGGAGCCAAGTGCACCCGGGCTCTTGGGGCAAAAGAGCTGGCATATCTGGAACGCTGCACCGATAAATCTGCTGCCCTGCGCCGGGAAGCAGCACTGAAAAAACTGCCCAAAGCCCAAAAGGAATCTCTCTGCACCGCTTGGCGGGAAAAGACCCTGCCCCGGCTGTCGGTGGCATCCAAAGCCGATGCGGCAGACATCCTTGAAATTTACAACTGGTATGTACGGAACCACACGGCCACGTTTCAGATCACCCCTTCCACCCTGCCGGAATACGAGGAATGGGTGGAAAACACCCTCAAGGTGGCCCCGCTCCTGCTGGCCCGGGATGCGGGCGGAAAGCTGCTGGGCTACGCCTGTGCCCACCGCTGGCATCCCCGGGAAGCCTACGACTGGTCGGTGGAAAGCACCATCTACTGTGCCCCCGATGCCCGGGGTCTCGGAGTGGGCGACGTGCTCTATACCGCCCTGCTGGACCTGTTGGGGCAGATGGGCTATTGGAACGTTTACGCCCTTGTGGCGGACCCCAACCCTGCCAGCGAGCGCATCCACGAAAAACTGGGCTTTTCCTGCGTGGGCCGCACGCCCCATACGGCCTATAAAAACGGCTGGCTGGGGCTTTCGACTTGGTGGCTCCCATTGCGCTCCGGCAATGAAACGCCCGCCCCGGTCCACGCCCTCCCGGCGCAGCAGGTGGAGCAGACGCTGAAAAAATATGAGAGATGAAGCAGAACGCCCCTCACGGATTGCGGAACCGTGAGGGGCGTTCTGTTGCTTGGGGTATGTTGAAAGAAAGTGAGGATGGCGTTATTTATTTGCCTTCTCGGCCTTGAGGGCCTGATAAACTTCCATCAGGCTCACAGACTTTTCGGGGGCAAAGG
>CALDNF010000155.1 GCA_937917475.1 uncultured Faecalibacterium sp. | reverse complement strand
CTGACCGCTACCGGTCAGGAGGTGTTCCACAACTACTTCGGCCCCTTCAACGAGGGCTTCCAGTACGCTCCCGCCGGGGATTTTGAGGCCCTGACCGAGATGGTGGACCGTCACACCTGCGCCGTGATGCTGGAACTGGTGCAGGGCGAGGGCGGCGTTGTGGCTCTGGACCCGGAGTATGTGCAGGCCGTCCGGAAACTCTGCGACGAAAAAGACCTGATCCTCATTGTGGATGAGGTGCAGACCGGCGTAGGCCGCACAGGCACCTTCCTCTGCTGTGAGCATTACAGCCTGAAGCCCGATGTGGTGACCCTTGCCAAGGGTCTGGGCGGCGGCCTGCCCATTGGTGCTGTCCTGATGAATGCCAAGGTGGCCGAGGGCATGGGCCCCGGCAGCCATGGCTCCACCTTCGGCGGCAATCCGGTGGTCTGCGCCGGTGCAAACGTGGTGGTGGACCGGATGGACGAAAGCTTTCTGGCCAACGTCAACGAGCGTGCCGTGCAGCTGCGCACCGGTCTGGCAAAGCTGCCCCGGGTCAAGAGTGTCTCTGGTATCGGCCTGATGGTGGGCATTGAGTTTCTGGAAGGCATCAAGGCCGCTGACGTGCTGGCTGCCTGCCGGGAGAAGGGCCTGCTGGTGCTCACCGCCAAGACCCGGCTCCGCCTGCTGCCTCCCCTGACGCTGGGCGAGCACGACGTGGAGATGGCTCTGGATATTCTGGGAAAAGTTCTCGCTGAGATGCAGCCCAATGCGGAGGCCAAGGCATGAAAAATCTGCTGAAAATGAGCGACCTGACCCCTGCCGAAGTGGTCCACATTCTGGATGTGGCCGACCAGCTTAAGGCAGAGCAGAAGGCCGGAGGCACGGCTCCTCTGCTGGCGGGCAAGACCGTGGCGTTGATGTTCTCCAAAAGTTCCACCCGCACCCGCACCAGTTTTGAAGTGGGCGTGTATCAGCTGGGGGGCCTTGGCAACTACATGAACGCCGCAACCGAGTTGCAGGCCGGTCGGGGCGAGCCCCTCAAGGATACCGCCCGGGTGCTGGGTCGGTATTACGACTGTGTGGTCTGGCGCACCTACCGCCAGCGTGATCTGGAAGAATTTGCCGAATACGCCGGAGTCCCGGTCATCAATGGCCTGACCGACTATGCCCACCCCTGTCAGGTGCTGGCTGACCTCATGACCATCCGGGAACGCCGGGGCCCCCTTGAGGGCCAGAAGCTTTGCTTTGTGGGCGACGGCAGCAGCATGGCAAACAGCCTCATCGTAGGCGGTCTGCTGGCCGGGATGCAGGTGACCTGCGTCTGCCCGTCCAGCTACCGCCCGGCAGCGGATGTGCTGATGTTTGCCCACAAGTACGGCAGCAGGTTCCACCTGACCAATGACCCCGCTGAGGGCGTCCAGGATGCCGATGTGGTGGTGACTGCCGTCTGGAACACCGCTGCCCCCGGTACCCGGGAGAGCGAAGAGCGGCTGCGGGAGTTTGCAGGTTATCAGCTCACCGGCAGCCTGCTGCAGGGCGCAAAGCCGGATCATATGGTCCTGCACTGCCTGCCCGCCCGCCGGGGCGAGGAGATCTCGACGGCGGTCTTTGAATCCCACGCCGATGAGATCTTCACCGAAGCGGAAAACCGCCTCCATGTCCAGAAAGCCGTTCTGGCGATCCTGCTGGCGGGAAAATAAATGGAAAAATAAAGCGTCCGTCTCAGCGTAAGCCGGGACGGACGCTTTTGCTATAAAGAAGAGACTCAGGCTCCCTTTTCGAGGATCTTATCGAACCGGGTGAAGAAGGCAATTGCCGTAATGACGGCGGCAAGGATATCGCTGATGGGTTCGGCGAGGAACACGCCGAGGACCGGGTCCGGGATGATATGGGGCAGCAGAAAGATGAGGGGAATCAGGAGGATCAGTTTCCGCAGGCAGGCCAGCAAAAGGCTGATCTTGGCCTGACCCAGAGCCATGAAAGTCTGCTGGCAGGTGATCTGAACGCCAAAAGCGAAGATGCCGGACATATAGATGCGGAGGGCCCATGCGGTGTAGGAGACCAGCTCGGCGTCAGAGGTGAAGAGATGGGCCACTGCACCGGGAGCCAGCATCATCACCAGCCAAAACAGGGTGATGTAGCCGCCGCAGAGGGTGAGCAGGAAGCGGAATGCCTGTTTGACCCGGTCTTTTTTGCCTGCACCGAAGTTGAAGCTGACCACCGGCTGGCTGCCCTGACACAAGCCCTGCAGGGGCATGGTGCCCAGCTGGGAAGCACTGGTGATAACGGTCATGGCACCCACGGCAATATCGCCGCCGTACCGGGCCAGACTGGAACTGAAACTGATGGACAGCAGGCTCTCGGTGGAGAGCATGACAAAAGACGAGATGCCCAGACCCAGAACCGGCAGGATGATGTTCTTTTCCAGCTTCATCTTGCTGCGGCTCAGCCGCAGGCTGGTCTTGGGGCCGGTGAGGAACCGTAAGATCCAGACGGCACCCACAGCCTGACTGAGCACGGTGGCAATGGCTGCGCCCCGCACGCCCATCCCGAAACCGAAAATGAGGATGGGGTCCAGAATGATGTTGATGACGGCACCGATGACGGTGGTCAGCATACTGATCTTGGCAAAGCCCTG
>CALDNF010000154.1 GCA_937917475.1 uncultured Faecalibacterium sp. | reverse complement strand
ATATTGAGCATCCGGCGGAACAAAAAACATGGAGAAAACGGCCAGTACAGCGGCTACTGTGAGAACCGTTTCCTGTTGTATGAATTGCTTGAGCTTCATGGGTTACACTTCCTTGTACGTTGAATGATTCTACTTTATATTATAGTGATGCAACAGGCCGGAAACAAGACAAAAGCAAAATTGTTCTGCCGACAGGAAGGATTCCGCCTTTCATGAATTCCTCGATCTTATCCCGGACATTTCAAAAGCAGAGACAAGATATCCTCTTGAAAACAGCAAACGGATTTATTATAATAAGATAAAAGGTTGTGATTCTGCAAACAGGTGGAAAGAGGGGATACGATGAACGGAAAAGAGCACACTTATCTTGCAATCGATCTGAAAAGCTTTTATGCATCGGTCGAGTGCGCTGACCGTCATCTGGATCCGCTGACCACAAATCTTGTGGTAGCGGATGCCTCCCGCACGGAAAAGACCATCTGTCTAGCAGTCTCGCCTTCCCTAAAAGCCTGTAAAATTTCCGGCCGGGCACGGCTTTTTGAGGTGGTCCAGCGGGTAAAGGACATCAATGCGCAGCGGCTGCAAGCGGCCATCCGTCAGCACAAAGCAGTGCGGGGCGAGGACGGCCGGTATCATTTTGCCAGCACATCCTTTGACGCCCCTGCATTGGAGCGGGACCCGGCGTTGGGGCTGAGCTACATCATCGCCCCGCCCCGGATGCAGCGGTATCTGAATGTTTCGACTCAAATCTATGAGACTTACCTTAAATATGTATCCCCGGATGATATTTACCCTTATTCCATCGATGAGGTGTTTATCGATGTCACCGGGTATCTTCCGTTCTACAAAATGACGGCCCATGAATTGGCGGCGACGATGGTTCGGGATGTGCTGCGCAGCACCGGCATCACAGCTACCGTAGGCATCGGTACCAACCTCTATCTGGCAAAGCTGGCAATGGATATTGTGGCAAAGCACATCCCGCCCGATGAGGATGGTGTGCGTGTGGCGGAATTGGACGAAATGTCCTACCGGTATCTGCTCTGGGATCATCGGCCATTGACCGACTTTTGGATGACCGGGCCCGGCACGGTAAAAAAGCTGGAAGCCCACGGTATTTACACAATGGGAGACCTTGCCCGATTTTCGATCCATGGGGAAGATCGGCTGTACGAGATCTTCGGCGTGGATGCAGAACTGCTTATCGACCACGCCTGGGGGTACGAACCCTGCGGGATGGAGCAGATCAAAAGCTACAGACCCAGCACCAACAGCATCACCGAAGGACAGGTGCTGTCCTGCCCTTATCCGAACGAGAAAGCGAAGCTCATTGTCCGGGAAATGGCAGAGACCCTGATGTTCCGGCTGATGGAGAAAAAGCTGGTGACGGAATCGCTGACACTGGAAGTGGGCTATGATCGGGAAAATGTTGATAAGGGCAGCTATCGGGGGCAGACCCAAACCGACCGCTACGGCAGGACCATCCCCAAAGCGGCGCATGGGACGGTGCGTTTTGATGTGCCCACAAATCTTGGCAGCAGCGTGATCACGGAAAGTGTGAAATTGTTCGAACGCATCACAGACCCGGCCCTGACGGTGCGGCGTATTACCCTCAACGCCAATAAGGTAGCACCCGACGAGGGCGTTTATCAGGTGGACCTCTTTACAGATACAAAAAAGCTCGAAAAAGAACGCAGATTGCAGCAGGCTATGCTGGAGATCAAGAACAAGTACGGAAAGAATTCTGTTCTGAAAGCCAGCAGCTTTGAGGAAGGAGCTACCATGCGCCAGCGCAACGGACAGATCGGCGGACACAGTGCAGGAGGACGCAATGGAACACTACAAAACAAGTAAGGTCGGGCGGGAAACAGCCCGGAAATATGCGGACATCATCGAAAAAGAGCGTCCGCAGACGGAAAGCTCTCTGCGCAGGCATCCCCGGATGACACTGCAAAACCGGGCAAAGATTTTTTCACCGTTTGCTGCTCTGCGTGGATATGAGGAGCAGATCGCTGAGGTGGAGAAGAAGGAACGCTGAGGCTTCATCATCTGCTGCCCCCTTGCCAGATCGAAGTTTTGTGCTATAATTGTTGTACGTACAACGATGTAGATACATCTTATTGAAAATTTCCGGGGGTGTCTATGGATATTACGGAACGAAAAATCACCAAAATTGCACGGGAGGCAGAAAAACTCGTCCTGCTTACCATGCGGGAAGAGGGGGTGGGCACGGCAGAGATCGATCTGATCCATGCGCTGCGCCATCATCCGGGCTGTACGCAGGCGGCATTGGCGGAACTTCTGCACGCAGACAAGGCGGCAATCGCCCGGCGGACAAAAAATCTGGAAATGAAGGGGTATCTGACCCGCAGGGACGCCCCCAATGACCGGCGCAGCCAGCTGCTGTTCCCCACAGAAAAGGCCGAAAACCTGAAATCTTCCAAAGCGGAGATCGAAGCGGCTTTTTATGAGTACCTGACCAACGTGCTGACTGAGGAGGAAGCGGCCGCCTTTGCCGCATCGCTAAATAAGCTTTACACGGCATCCAAGACCGAGAGCAGGGCGGGATTCCCGCATTTCCGGAAAAACGCAGGAGGTGAACCGAGCAGTGAAAACTGAACAGACATTCCGCCCTGACCGGGTGATTTCCTATTTCCGGGCCGAGTGGCTGCCGCTGGCCTTTGTGACCCTTTCGGGTCTGGTCTATAACATCGGCCTGCTGGCAACGCCATGGTTTGAGGGCCGTTTGGCACAGTGTCTGGCCGATATTCTGGGCGGCAGCGAGACCGCAGCCCAAATGGCGATGCTGGTGCTGGCCTATATTCTGGTCACACTGCTGGTGCAGACGGCACGCTTCGTCAAGCGGTTTTACGTCCGCCGCTTTGCCAACAACATCAACCGCCGGATGAAGGGCATCCTTTACGCCAATCTGGTGCGGCAGAGCCGTTCCGCTCTGGAAAAGGAGGGAGCCGGTGAGCTGATGACCAAGGCAATCTCCGATGTGGATGACTGCGTGGAAGGAATGCGGAAATTCACCACAGAGGTGTTTGATACCGGTGTAGCTCTGGCAGGCTATGCGGTGATGCTGCTGGTGTATGACTGGCGGCTGGCTCTGCTCAGCCTGATCTTCACGCCGGTGTCCTATGTTTGCGCCGCATGGATGAAAAAGCCGGTGCAGCGTGCCGGCGCAGCTTACAAAAAAGCTGCCGGTGCACTGAGCACCGCAACGCTGGACCGTGCCCAGAACGCTGTGACCTACCGCATTTACGGATGTGAGAACGCCAGAGAAGAAAAGTACGAGTCTGCGCTGGATCGCTACGAAAAGACAGCAGTGCGCAGCAATGTGTGGCAGTCGGCTCTGCCGCCGCTGTATCTGGCGGCGTCGGAAGCAGGTGTGCTGTTCATCCTGTGGTTCGGCGCAAAGAACGTCCTTGGCACCGGATGGAGTGCATGGGATATTGCGGCCTTTACCACTTTTCTCTCCTGTTTTACCAAGCTGGTGGTCAAGTCCTCTAAAGTAGCAAAGCTTTTTAACTCGGTGCAGAAAGCAGAAGTTTCCTGGAAACGGATCAAACCGCTGATGAAGCAGCCGGAACAGCTGGAAGCTTTGAACGTGCCCGCAGCCGAAGCGGTAACGCTGAAAAACCTCTCTTTTGCCTATGGGGACGAGCCTGTTTTTGCCGGGCTGAATCTGACGGCACATCCGGGTGACATCATTGGCGTGACCGGCCCGGTGGCCTGCGGCAAATCTACCTTTGGCCGGGTATTCCTTTGCGAAGCACCCTACGGCGGCTCGGCCTGCTTTGGCAAAACGGAATTTTCGAGCCTGACGCCGAGACAGATCGCTGCCACAGTGGGGTATCTGGGACACGACCCGGAACTCAGTGCCGACACGATACAAAATAATGCCCTTTGCGGCAGCACGGAAGATGCAATGCCGTGTCTTACGGCGTCAGCCCTGAGAGAAGAAGTGCTCCGGATGGAAAACGGTCTGGATACCGTCATCGGCAGCAGCGGCACCCGGCTTTCCGGCGGACAGGCGCAGCGGCTGGCATTGGCAAGAACGCTGGCGCACCCCCGGCCGGTCCTGATTCTGGACGACCCCTTCTCGGCACTGGACTGCAGCACCGAGGATACAATCTTTGCGAACCTTCAGGAATATGCAAAGGATAAAGTCGTATTTCTCATTTCTCACCGCCTGTATCACTTCCCGCAGATGCAGCAGGTGATCTTTATGGAAAATGGAAGGACAGCCGTTGGCACCCATGAGGAGCTGATGGCATCGGAGCCGGTGTATCGGCAGCTGTACGAAAGCCAGACCGGTAGGAAAGGGGGAGATGCAGCGTGAATAACAGACGGAAAAACGGCGTATTTGCTGCCATCCGGATGGCAGCGGCATCCCACCATCTTCTCACGGCGGGCACGATCCTCTGTGTGGCTGCATCGGTGGCAGCATCGCTGCTCCCGCCGCTGCTGCTGGCTCGCATTATCAATCACCTGACCGCAGGCCTCCCGCTGACGTTTCTGGCGGTGTTGCTCTATTTTGGCAGTCTGGCTCTGGAGGGAGTGCTCTCTTCGGCACAGGAAAGTCTGCTGGTGCTGTTCGGCCAGAAAATGCCCCACGCATTGCGCTCGGAGATGTCCAAAAAGCTGACGCTTCTGCCTGCAAGCACGCTGGTGGCACAAAATCCCGGTGAGGTGGCCGCTCGCTTTTCCGGCGATGTGGACACGGTGGAGGCCCTGTTCACTTCCGGCATCATCAGCATGGTGGCGGATGCCTGCCGCATTATCTCCATCATGGCGGTCATTGCAGTAAAAAATACCGGACTTGCGCTGATCCTGCTGTTGGTGCTGCCGCTGTTTGCGGTATTCACCCGCCATGTCCAGAAACGGATGCTGGCGGCTCAGCTGGATAACCGCCGTGCCGTTGCAGCCGTGTCCGGGCAGGTGCCGGAAACGCTGCATAACATCCGCACCATCCGTGCCCTCGGGCTGGAAACATACATGGAACGCCGCTACGACCGATGCATCGGGGAGAGTTATTCCGCTATGGAGCGCACGAACTTCTACGATGCGATCTATTCGCCGGTGGTGCTGGTGCTAAATGCAGTGGTAGTGGGCATCGTCATGCTGCTATCTGCATCCGGCAATGCGGTGGTCCTGAACCTGTTCGGGATGTCGGTGGGTACTTCGGTGGCGGTTATCAACTACATTTCCCGCATCTTTGCGCCCATCGAAAGCCTCGGCATGGAGATCCAGACCATTCAATCGGCAATGGCAGGCGTCAAGCGGATCGATGCCTTTCTGGCTCAGCCGGAGCGGGTCATTGCCGAAGAACAAAAGACTGCTGCACGGGGGCAGGTGGAGCTCTCTCATGTGACCTTTGGCTATGGAGAAAAGCCGGTCATGTGTGATTTTTCCATGACCGTTGGGCAGGGCGAGCAGGTCACACTGGTGGGCCGGACTGGTGCCGGAAAAAGCACGGTGTTCAAGCTCCTGCTGGGTCTCTACCAGCCGCAGGCCGGTACAGTGACCATCGGCGGCGTGGATGCCTCAGCCATCGCAGACCGGGAGCGGCGCACCTGCATCGGCTGCGTGGAACAGCATTTCTCCCGTGTGCCGGGAACAGTGCTGGAACAGATCACCCTGAGTGATCCACAAATCACCGATGAAATGGCTCACAGGGCCGCAGAACTTGCCGGGATTGATACCGCCATTCAGGCTTTGCCGGATGGCTATGATACCGTATGCACAGAGGGGATGTTCTCGCAGGGCGAATGGCAGCTGCTGTCCATTGCCCGTGCCGTAGCCGCAGACCCGGCGGTGCTTCTGCTAGACGAGATCACGGCAAATCTGGATGCCGAGACCGAGGCCCGGGTGCTGGAAGCTCTGCGCCGTGCTTCTGAGGGACGCACGGTTCTCTCGGTCTCCCACCGCATTTATGAGAACCTTGGAAGCCGGACTGTCGAGATCAAGACATAGGACACAGAAGGAAAAATCCATGAAAAATCGTAAGATCTATGAGCAGCCCCATGGGACTGCAATCTATCATCTGCCCGGATTATTTGAGTTTTATGAGCTGTACCGTCTTTTTCTGCCCCTGTTCCGGGAGCATCGGGAATACTTTTACGACTGGTGTGAGATCGGCTCGATCTACGGTGCACCGGCGGACTGCATCTGGGGCGGCGGGCGTGCCGGCTTTGGCGAGGCTGACCCTTGGCAGGTGCTTGCCCTGACGCAGGAATATGGCATCTCGGCCCGGCTGACGTTCAGCAACTCTCTGCTCCGGACAGAGCATCTTTCGGACCGGAAGTGCAATGCCCTCTGTACGCTTTTTGAGAAAAGCGGCGGTGTGCAGAACGGTGTGATCGTTCATTCGGAGCTGCTGCTGGACTACCTTGAAAAGCAGTATCCGGGGCTGTACCGGGTCTCTTCTACTACCAAAGTGCTAACGGATTTCGGGCAGTTTTCCGACGAGGTGAAGCGGAAGGACTTCCGGTATGTGGTGCCGGATTTCCGGCTGAACAAGGCATTTGAACGGCTGCAAACCCTGCCGCAACAGGAAAAGGACAAAGTAGAGTTTCTCTGCAACGAGTGCTGCTGGGTGGGCTGTCAGGAGCGGAAACGCTGCTACGAAAATGTCAGCCGCAAAAACCTTGGTGAGCCCTGCCCGGAGCATCACTGTGCAGCTCCGGATGCACAGGAAGGCTATCGATTCTCAAAAGCCATGGAAAGCCCGGCTTTTATCGGAGTAGGGGACATTCAAAAAACGTATCTTCCCATGGGATTTTCCAATTTTAAGATCGAGGGCCGGGGGCTGGGCAGTGCGCTGGTGCTGGAATTTCTGCTTTATTACATGACAAAGCCGGAATATCAGATCCATATCCGGGAAAAAATCTATCTCGATAATATGCTGGATCTCTTCTAAGTGCAGAAAAACACCCCTCATGGTGCACATGAGGGATGTTTTTGCGACAGGAGTTACAGGATGGACATGAACCACTCGACGGTCTTGGGGTCGTAGTGGGAGAAGAACAGGCTCTCGCCGCCGTCCAGTGCGGAAATGGCGGCCATATCCTCTGCGGAGAGGGTAAAATCAAAGAGGTCGAAGTTCTGCTGCATCCGCTCTTTGTGAACGGACTTGGGGATGACCACCACATCGCTCTGGATCAGGAAGCGCAGGGCGGTCTGAGCTGCCGTTTTGCCGTACTTTGCACCAATGGCGGTCAGGGTAGGATTGGTAAACATATCCTTGCGTCCCTCGGCAAAGGGACCCCAGGATTCGATCTGACAGCCGTACTTTTTCAGGTATTCATGTGCGGTCTTCTGCTGCTGGAAAACATGAGTTTCGATCTGGTTGACTGCGGGTTTGACCGTGGCAAAATGCTGGATGTCCAGATAACGATCCAAGCCAAAGTTGGAAACGCCAATGGCACGGAGCTTTCCGGCATTGTAAAGCTCCTCCATGGCACGATAGGTGCCGTAGTAATCACCGAAGGGCTGATGGATGAGCAGCAGATCCAGATAATCGGTGCGGAGCTTGCGCATGGACTCTTCGATGGAAGCCTTGGCCTTCTCGTATCCGGCGTTGGTGATCCAGACTTTGGTGGTCAGGAAGAACTCTTCCCGGGGCAGACCGCACTCTTTCAGAGCTGCGCCCACACCCTCCTCGTTGCCGTAGGCCTGTGCAGTATCGATGCTACGGTAGCCTACCTCGATGGCATCCAGCACACAGCGTTTGGTGTCTTCCGGCGGGGTCTGATAGACACCGTAGCCAAGTTTGGGCATCTTGATTCCATTGTTCAGGGTAACATATTCCATAAATCTTACCTCCTGCTTTAGGTTTGGAGTGAAAATCTTTCTGGGATTACTTTACAACGAAACAGCGAGAATGTAAAATATCAATATCGGAATCTGCTTTTCAAAAAATGAAAGGTGAAATGGATGCTTGACTTGAATGAACTGAAACAGCTTGTGGCATTTGCTGATCTGGGAACTCTTTCCAAAGTGGCGGAAGAAGGGCATATTTCTACGCCGTCCATTACCCGAAGCATGAAAAATGTGGAGGAAAGCTTTGGCGTGCCGCTGTTTACCCGCAGTAAGAACCGCATTGCCCTGAATGAGACCGGGCGGATGGCAGTAGAGGCTGCCCGCAGACTGCTGGCAGAGACAGAACAGGCCGTCCGGCAGGTGCAGGAATTTGATCAGCGCAGGAGGACTCTTGTGGTAAAATCCTGCGCTCCGGCCCCTCTGTGGGAACTGCTGCATAAGCTCAGCGCATCCTGCCCCGGCATGACCATTGCGTCTCATATCTGTCCCAATGAAAAGGTGCTGGAAGCATGGAATGAGGAGAAATGTGACATTGCCATTCTGCCGTTTCCGCTGAAAGATGCTGTTGTTGAAGCGGAAGAGTTCTTTCATGAAAAGCTCTTTGTCTGTGTGCCTGCCGGGCATGAGCTGGCCCGGCACTCATCGCTGACTTTTGCGCAGATCAATGGATTCAATTTTCTGCTCCGCACGGAGCTGGGCTTCTGGGATGCCCTCTGCCGGCAGAAAATGCCTGCCTCCCGTTTTTTGGTGCAGACGGATGAGTTCACCTTTCATGAGCTGGTGGCGTCCTCCTCGCTGCCATGCTTTGTGACGGATTACTTTAAAAACACGGAGGAACGTTATCCCGGACGGGTCAATATCCCACTGACCGACCCGGAAGCCGATGTGACTTTTTATCTTATCAAACGAAAGCCGGACAAAGGGCCCGGCAGCACTTGCAAATTCGGTTGGACTGTGGTATGATTTCATCCGGAAAAGGGAGCTTGCGTAAAGCAGGCTGAGAGTGGGCTGCATCGCCCTGACCTATGACCTGATTTGGATAATGCCAACGTAGGGAGATACCATCGCAGCTTTCGGATACGATCAAAGTGCGGATATGTCTTTGCAGGCATATCCGCACTTTTTTGTATGGAAAGGGATTTTGTGTTATGAAAACTGCTTTGACTATTGCCGGCAGCGATTCCAGCGGCGGCGCAGGAATTCAGGCTGATATCAAGACCATGACGGCCAACGGTGTGTTTGCCATGAGTGCTATTACCGCCCTGACGGCTCAGAACACCACCGGCGTGACCGATATTTTTGAGACGACCCCGCTGTTTCTGGGGGAACAAATCGATGCTGTGTTTACTGATATCCGCCCGGATGCCGTCAAGATCGGGATGGTGTCCTCGGCGGAGCTGATCGGCATTATTGCCGAAAAGCTGCAGGAGTACAAGGCTCAACATATCGTGGTGGACCCGGTGATGGTGGCAACCTCCGGTTCCAAGCTGCTGCGGGACGACGCTGTGCAGGCCCTGACGGAAAAGCTTCTGCCCATGGCAGAGGTGCTCACCCCTAACATCCCGGAGGCAGAGATCCTTTCCGGAATGAGCATTGCAAACGCTGCTGATATGGAAGCTGCGGCAAAGACCATCAGCGAGAAATACGGCTGTGCAGTGCTCTGCAAGGGCGGTCACCAGATCAATGACGCCGACGACCTGCTGTGGCGCAACGGCACCGGTAAGTGGTTCCGGGGCAAGCGGATTGACAACCCCAATACGCATGGCACCGGCTGCACCCTGTCCAGTGCCATTGCCTCCAATCTGGCAAAGGGTTATGATCTGGATGCTTCGGTGGAGCGTGCCAAAGCATATATCTCTGGTGCACTGGCTGCTATGCTGGATCTGGGTAAAGGCTCCGGCCCCATGGATCATATGTTCGCCCTGAAGGGAGACTTTGTCCGTGACTAATCTGATCGTTGGTGTTTTTTCTGTGGTTGTGCTGGCTGTGACCCTCTGGCAGTGCCGTGGGCTTCGTCTGACTAGCCGGGATATCTGCCTTGCGGGCCTGATGTGCGCTGCTACACTGGTGCTGCGCTGCATCCTGATCACCGTACCCACCGGCGGACACATCAGTCTGGGAGCGATGCTTCCCATCCTGCTGTTGAGTCTGGTCTACGATAAGCGGGTGGCCTTCATCTCCGGATGGGTCACCGGTATTCTGGCCCTCTTCCTGCTGCCGGGCTGGCAGCCTGTCCACTGGGCACAGCCTTTCTCAGAGCATCTGATCTGCTTTTCGGCTCTTGGCTATGCCAGCATTTTCGGCACCGACCGCCGCTGGAAAATCATCGCAGGCACGGCCTTTGCCATTGCGCTGAGCGTCCTGAGCCACATCATGGCCGGTGCTGCCTTTTTTGGGCAGTACGCATGGGAAGGTTACGGCCCTTGGGCGTACAGTATTCTGGCGAACCTTTCAGGCCATGGAGTGGAAGGTGTGCTGACGCTGCTTCTGGTATCGGTGCTGCCGGTGCAGCAGCTCCGCCGTGTGGTTGGAACAAGGAGGGAACGTAAATGAGTTTTGTAAAAGAACTGGTGGAGGAAAATCTTCCCATCTGGCAGCAGTGCCTTGACTCGGAATTTCTCACGAAATTGGAAAATGGCACTCTGGATGAAGCCTGCTTCAAGGGTTACATCGTAGAGGACAGCCTGTACTTGCGGGAGTATGCCAAAGTGTTTGCCTGGGGCATGACCAAGGCTGAGACGATGGAGACGGTGCGCAATTATTATTCCCTGCTTTCCTTTGTGAACGAAGGCGAGGGTGCCACCCGGCTGTATTATCTGAAACGCTATGGACTGACGGATGCACAGATCCAGACGCTGCCTCTCCGCCCGGAAAACCGTGCTTATGCGGACACCATGATCGAAGCTGCCAAAAACGGCAGGGGAGAGGCTGAGTGCATCATGGCCTGCCTGCCCTGTATGCTGAGTTATGGCTGGATCTTCCAGAAGCTTGTCGAGCGTGCACCGCAGGTCAAAGCGACTCCTTACTGGCCGCTGGTGCGGGACTATGCCGACAAGGGCTATGAGGATGCCTGCCGTGCCTGGGCTGCCTATGCAGAAAAGGTGTGCACTGGCCTGACTCCTGAGCGAACGGAGAACTGCAAGGCTATTTTTAAACAGTGCTCAGAGCATGAACTGCACTTCTGGGAGATGTCCGCAAAGCCCCGGAATGATGTCTGATTTTTGAAATTTCCAACCCTTGACAAATCTTCTCCGGAGCGATACAATAATAAGGTCATAGGGGCCTATAGCTCAGCTGGGAGTGCAAGAGCATCGCTTCTGTGCCCCACAGAGTTGTGGGCATCAAAATGGGGAGTATGTCGGTTGGTCGCCCAATCGAGTCACGCCCCTAAATATGGGCCTATAGCTCAGCTGGGAGAGCGTTCGGTTCGCATCCGAGAGGTCAAG
>CALDNF010000153.1 GCA_937917475.1 uncultured Faecalibacterium sp. | reverse complement strand
GGGTGTGGCCACCAGCATCGACGCACTATCCGTCGGTTTCACCATCTCGGAGTATGGCTGGCTGATGGCTCTGGTCTGTTCCCTCATCATTGCCGTGGTCACCTTCTTCATCTGTGAAGCAGGTCTGTCCATCGGCAAGAAGTTCGGCACCAAACTCTCCGGTAAGGCGTCCATCCTCGGCGGCGTCATTCTCATCGGCATCGGTATTGAGATCTTCATCACCGGCATTATGGGCTGAGCCTTTTTCCAAAAACACAAAACCACCCGCAGATTGTTCCCCATGGAACATTTTCTGCGGGTGGTTTCTTTTTGCTTGAATATTACTCTGCGTTTTCAAAATAATCGGCATATTCCCCGGTGAGCTTGGAGCCCAGCCGCCGGATGCCGCCGTAAAGATGCCGCTCCACCAGCGGCTCAAAGGCCGCAAGGTCACACCGCTCAATGGCATCGATGAGGTTGTGATGGTCCGCAATGACCTCCGCCAGCCCGCCGCTGGTAATGGTGTCCAGCATCCGGAAGCGGCTGTAATCGGCGTGGGCGTTTTGCAGCGTCCGCCAGAGATACATTTTGTCCATGGCTGCGAACCAGGTCTCGTGGAGAAGCCGGTCGGCTTCGTACAGGCGGTTGTAGTCCGGCCTCTCGGCGTGGGCCAGAGCGTCGTAGGCTTCGGCCCTCTGCCGGATGAGGGCACGCTGTTCCGGAGTGCACCGGGGCGCAAAGTCCCGGAGGACCCGGGCCTCCACGGCGGTGCGCTCATAGATCAGCTCGTCCACGATGTCCCGATTCAGCCGGGTGACGGTGGTGCCTTTGTAGGGGACGATCTTCACCAGCCCGTTTTCCTGCAACTTTTGCAGCACCATCCGGATAAGGGTGCGGGGCGCACCGAACCGGGCGCAGAGCGGGTTCTCGCTCAGAGAGCTCCCGGGCCGGAGGGTCAGGTCGATGATCTCCCGCTCCAGCACCGCATAGATTTCAGCATCGGTTTTGTATTGTTCCATAGTAAATGATCCCTTAAATCAAAACAGCAGCCTGAGAAGTTCTACCGGGACAGCGCACGAAACGAGTTCCATGGTTCTTCTTCCGGCAGCGGCAGCTCAAACGCCATCTGCTTCCCGGTCACCGGATGGACAAATTGTAGCCCCGCACTCTGAAGGGCAATGCTGCCCTTGACCCGGCTGCCGTATTTGCCGTCCCCCAGCAATGAATGACGGCGGGAAGCAAACTGTACCCGGATCTGATGGGTCCGCCCGGTGTGCAGGGTGATCTCCGCAAGGCTTTTGGAGCCGTCCGGTGCAGAAGCAGCGATGCGGTATTCCAGCACGGCCTCCCGCACCCCTTTCCGGGGGCGGCTGACCGGAAAGACCCGGCCTTTCCGGCTGTCCTTGAAGAGATAGTCCCGCAGGATGCCGTCAGTGGGCAGGTCATCGTCCGGAATACCGGCGATCACCGCCCGGTATTTCTTGACAAAACCGGGCGGTTCCGGCTTGCCTTCGGCACGGCCATCCAGAATGGCATAGGCTTCCTGACTTTGGGTCACCTGACGGCTCAGGGCAGCAGCAGCGGCGGGAGTTCTGGCATAAACCATCAGGCCGGAAACGCCGGTGTCCAGCCGGTGGATGACCCCCACATAGGCATCCGGCTTTCCCCAGAGCTGACGCAGCCGGGCAGGCACGTCTCCCTCACTGGTGAGACCGGCGGGTTTGTTCAGCACCACCAGCGATGCATCTTCGTAGACGATCACAGTTTGCCCTCGGCGATCAGGGCCTTGAGCTTGAGGATGCCGGCAATGGTCTTGCCGTCCTTGATCTCGCCGCTCATCACCATCTCGTAGGCTTTTTCCAGCGGCACCCGGTCGGGGGTCAGGAATTCGTCGGCGTCCAGATGCATCTGGGTCTGGTGCAGGCCGGTGGCCACCCAAGTGTAAATGACCTCGGTGTCGTAGCCCACGGTGGGATAGAACTCGCCCAGAGAGGTGTAATGGTCGGCAGTCAGGCCGCACTCCTCGCCCAGCTCCCGCTTGGCAGCTTCAAAGGGGTCTTCCC
>CALDNF010000152.1 GCA_937917475.1 uncultured Faecalibacterium sp. | reverse complement strand
CCATCTCGCCGGTGGTGTAGCCCAGATCATAGTAGCTGATGGACAGGGTAGCCACACCGCAGCCGGAGCAGATGCCCTCCTCACCGGCGAACACAGGCTTCTTTGCCGGGCGGCAGATGCCGTCCACGATGCCGGTATTGGCGGCAACGGTATTATCGGTGGGAACATAGAGCACATCGTTCTCATCCGCAGCCTTCTGGCAGACAGAAGACAGATCATTGGAATCCGAGAAGGAATACTGGGTGACCGTCAGGCCCTTGGCTTCCAGATACTTCTGAACCTCATCCACCTGATACTGGCTGTTTGCCTCAGCAGAGCAGTAGAGCAGACCAGCCTTCTTGGCATCGGGCAGCCACTCCACGATCATATCAGCCTGCTGATCCAGCGGAGCCAGATCGGAGGTGCCGGAAACATTGCCGCCCACGGTGCCGTCAAAATCGGTCAGGCCCAGAGCCACACCATATTCGGTAACGGAAGTGCCCAGAATGGGGATCTCATTGGTGGCAGCCTGTGCAGCCTGCAGGGCCGGAGTGGCGTTTGCCATGATCAGGTCTACCTTAGAGGAAACAAAGCCGTTTGCAATGGTGGCGCAGGTTGCGGAATCGTTCTGTGCGTTCTGGAAATCGAAGGTCACATTATCGCCGAACTCCGCAGTCAGAGCATCCTCAAAGCCCTGCGTTGCAGCATCCAGAGCGGCGTGCTCCACCAGCTGGCAGATACCAACGGTATAGCTTGCACCATCCGCAGCAGCGGAGGCAGAAGCAGCCGTGGAAGAAGCCGCAGCAGAAGAAGCAACCGTAGAAGTGGAACCGCCGCAGGCGGTCAGAGCAGCAGCTGCACCGCAGGCAGCGGCCGCAGCCAGAAACGAACGACGAGTGATCTTACGCATAATTCATATCTCCCTCAAATTTTATCCTTCTGCCGCAACAGGACGCCGCAGAAGTACGCAGTTGAAAGGCATTTCCTTTGATTTCTGCTTTACACTCGTGAAGTATAACACAATCTTCGGGAGAATACAATCCACTTTCAGCCCTAATTATCGATTAAATTGAATGTTATTATCATTTTTTTCGATCATTCAGTCGTTTCTGGTATTGCAAAAGCTTCTCAAATTCAGCCCGGAGTGCAGAGAGATTAGCCTCAAACTGCACCAAAAACGGCGTCTCCGGGTCATAATCATAGTAAAGGGCCTCCCAGCATCGCTTTTGTGCCTGCCGAAGCAGCACCGGGCTGAGCTGTTTTTCCAGTTCTTCCACGGTGTCTTCCAATTCCATACAGGCCACGGCCCATCGGGCATCCACCGGCTCCCGGGCAGGCACATCGTACCGGAGCAGATAGTCTTCCACCCGGGCCTCGATCACTCGCCCTCCGCAGCTTGTAGGCTGCAGAAAATAGGAGACCTCCCCCTCCCTGCTGATCTCCTGCGCCAGGGGGTACAGTGCGCAGACCAGCGGTTCCGCATCGTGGATGGCGCAGTGATTTCCGGTCAGAAAGGGGCAATTGTTCCGGTTTTCCTTCACCGGCTGCAGCCGCAGCACCGGCAGACGGCTCACCTGTCCGATGCTCTCCCGGCAGAACGCCCGGGCCACGATCCGGGGCGGCAGGCAGAGCCGTGCGGCGATCCGCCAGAGGTCATGGCCAGACAGCACGATATCCTCCCGCCCCCGGCAGCAGTTCCCGCAACCGGCGCACGCAAACGAAAATGCTTCTTCCCGCCCCAAAAGCGGCTCCGTCCGGGCAAAATCCACCCGCCCGCAAAGATCGACCTGTGCATCCTTCAGCATGCTTTCTCCCCCTCTGTTGGGATGATCTTCTTCCGGCGCAGATAAGCAAATGCAATGACACAGATTATGACCGACAACAGCGAACCAGTCGCTGTTGCAAGGCCCATCGGAAGCAGCGAATTCGGGAACAGCTTTGAGGTCAGATACACTCCCGGCACACGCACCAGCAAAATTGCAACAATATTATGGAAGAACGATACACCGGATTTGCCATATGCGCAGAAATACCCGCTGAAACTGAAATGGATACCCGCAAAAATGCAGTCCAACACATAACCCCGCAAATAGGCTGCGCCCGCCACTGCTACTGCTGCGTCCGACGTAAACAGTCCGACCAGCGGCTGCGCCACAAACTGCACCAGAATCGAAACTACCACGCCAAATCCGGCGGCGATGCAAATTGCATACCGAAGCGTCTGCGCCGCACGGCTGTGCTTGCCTGCACCGATATTCTGTGCGCCCAGTGCCGAGACCGTTGAAAGCATCGACGACGGCACAAGGAACAGAAAGCTGATGATCTTCTCAACGATTCCCACCGCCGCCGCATCGGTCAGACCACGCTGATTTGCAATGATGGTAATGATGATAAATGCCACCTGAATAAAACCATCTTGAAACGCCACCGGCAGGCCGATGCTCAGGATCTGCCCCAAGACATTTTTCTCCGGTTTAAAATCTCTTTTGGACAACCGGATGCCGCTCTTCCGTTTCAGAATTACAGCCAGCGAAATGATAACACTGATTCCCTGCGAGAGCGTTGTGCCCAACGCCGCACCGGCGGGCCCCAGATGAAGTACCCCCATAAAGAAGAAATCCAGTGCGATATTGGCAACGCAGGCCACCGCAATGAAATACATTGGGCTTTTCGAGTCCCCCATCCCCCGGAAAATCGAGGCAATGACATTATACGCCGTGATGCATGGGATGCCAATAAAGCAAATCATGAGGTACATCCGGGTGCCTGTAACCGCCTCTTCCGGTGTCGAAATGATTTCTACGATGGGATTCACCAACCCAAGCAAAGCCGCCGCCAGCACAACCGATCCCAGCATAAAGAGGGTGACGGTGTTGCCGATGACCTTTGCGGCCTCCCGGTTGTTTTTCGCACCAATGGCCCGGCCAATGCTCACCGTCGTTCCCATCGCAAGACCCACCAGCATCACCGTGATCATGTGCATCACTTGACTGCCGATGGAAACCGCTGTCGTACTTGCAACACCCTCGAACTGCCCGATGATGAACAAATCGGCCATACCGTAAAGTGTCTGCAAAAAGTATGAGAACAGATAGGGCAGCGAAAAGTAGAAGATATTTTTCAGCACACTGCCCGTCGTCAGATTTCTTTCCATGTTTTTCCCCACCCATCGTTTTTTGCTTTTGCCGTTTTTCCAGCATCCTTCGATGGGCTTTTCCTTTCCTCCATAGATAGTAAACCCTATAACCGTTGTAGAGTCAAGATTTCGCATACAAAAATAAGACCGGACTTTTCCCGGCCTCATTTCCATATCTGTACACAAAACAAAAACGCTCCAAGATTTCTCTCGGAGCGTTTCATCAAGTCGGCAACTACCTATTTTCACAAGCCGTTTCCAGCTAACTATCTTGGGCACAAGTGAGCTTA
>CALDNF010000151.1 GCA_937917475.1 uncultured Faecalibacterium sp. | reverse complement strand
GCCGCCAAAGTCCAGCACGATGACAGTTTCATGCTGCATGATGTTCTCCTCCCTTTTCACTCAATGTGTTTTCTATAGATAAATTTAGTATAGCACATCTTACAAGGAAAAGCGATATCCTTTGTGAATTTTCCCGATTTACTTTTTGCGGATCGGATGACACAGCGCCATTTTGGACATTTCTGAACCCATAAACATAAAAAGAGCCCTTCCCACTCTCCGGAATGGGAAGGACTCTCGTAAGTTTAACCTTTAGCCTTAGGAAAGGCGCGAAGGATCAAAATCACTCAATGATCTTGCCGACAACGCCAGAACCAACGGTACGGCCACCCTCACGGATAGCGAAACGCAGGCCCTCTTCCATAGCAACAGGGGTCAGCAGCTCAACGTGCATCATGACGTTATCGCCGGGCATGCACATCTCAGTGCCTTCGGGCAGAGTGATGATACCGGTCACGTCGGTGGTGCGGAAGTAGAACTGAGGACGATAGTTGGAGAAGAACGGGGTATGACGGCCGCCTTCATCCTTGGTCAGAACGTACACCTGAGACTCGAAGGTCTTGTGGGGGTGCACGGAACCGGGCTTAGCCAGAACCTGACCACGCTCGATCTGGGTACGGTCAACACCACGCAGCAGAGCGCCGATGTTATCGCCAGCCTCAGCAAAGTCCAGAGACTTACGGAACATCTCCAGACCGGTGATGGTGGTGCTCAGACGATCGGGCTTAATGCCGACGATCTCCATTGCATCGCCAACCTTTGCAATACCACGCTCAACACGACCGGTTGCAACGGTACCACGGCCAGAAATGGTCATGACATCCTCGATGGGCATCAGGAAGGGCTTGTCTTCCTCACGATCCGGGTTGGGGATATAGGAGTCAACAGCGTCCATCAGCTCCTTGATGCAAGCATACTCGGGAGCATCGGGATCGGTGGAGGTAGACTCCAGAGCCTTCAGAGCAGAACCACGGATGATGGGGGTGTCGTCGCCCGGGAAGTCATACTCGCTCAGCAGCTCACGGATCTCCATCTCGACCAGATCCAGCAGCTCTTCGTCGTCGACCATATCGCACTTGTTCATGAAGACAACGATATAGGGCACGCCGACCTGACGAGCCAGCAGGATGTGCTCACGGGTCTGGGGCATGGGACCATCGGTAGCAGCAACGACCAGGATAGCGCCGTCCATCTGAGCAGCACCGGTGATCATGTTCTTGACGTAGTCAGCATGGCCCGGGCAGTCAACGTGAGCATAGTGACGCTTGTCGGTCTGATACTCAACGTGAGCGGAGTTGATCGTGATACCACGAGCGCGCTCCTCGGGAGCCTTATCGATGTTGGCATAATCCATGAAGTCTGCGTCGCCCTTCAGAGCCAGGTACTTGGTGATAGCGGCGGTCAGAGTGGTCTTGCCGTGGTCAACGTGACCGATGGTGCCGATGTTAACATGCGGCTTAGAACGGTCGAACTTTGCCTTTTCAGCCATTGGAATATCCTCCCTTAATTTAGGTTTTGATATTGGTTACAACAACCCTGCAAGATGCAGACATTGCATTGCAAGGCTATTCTACTAAATTTGCCCTGTAAAATCAAGTGCTTTTACAGGAAATTTTGCCGGAGTTACACTACCCCGGCAAAATTTACTTGCTTTAGAGCAATCAGCCCTTGGTGCGGCCAGCAATGATCTGGTCAGCAATGTTCTTGGGCACCGGCTCGTAGTGAGACGGCTCCATAACATACTGGCCACGGC
>CALDNF010000150.1 GCA_937917475.1 uncultured Faecalibacterium sp. | reverse complement strand
CGTTATCCCACCCAGTGCGTCCAGCCCACGGCTTTGCCCTCGATATGCACATCGTTCAGGGCCGGGCCGGTGTAGATCATGGGGGCATAGGCAGGGTTGGCAGGCATCAGAGTCAGGGTGCCGCCGCTGTAGTAGACCCGCTTGAGGGTGGCTTCCTCGCCGATCCGCACCGCAGCGATCTGGCCGTTTTCCACCTCCGGCTGGATGTGGATATACACCACGTCCCGGTCATGGATGCCGGCATCCACCATGCTGTCACCGTGGCAGGTCAGGGAGAAATCGCAGCGGATGTTTTCGGGCACGTCCACCAGCTTCTCAATATTCTGTTCCGCCGTGATGGGTGTTCCGCAGGCGATCGAGCCGATCAGCGGCACCTTCTTCATCTTTGGCATCGGCTCAAAGCCCGGCGGGATGATGGGCTTCTTGGGTTCAGGCTGCTCTTCCCAGCCCATCAGGTAGGCGGGAGTGGTTTGCAAAATTTTGGCGAGTTCGGCCAAACTATCAACAGGAACCTTTTCGATATCTCCCTTTTCATATCTGTAAATCGTAGCCGGTGAAACGCCAAGGCGTTCCGCAACCTTCTCAGCAGAGAAACCAATCTCTTTTCTGCGTTGCTTCATTCTTTCGCCGGTAGTCATTGTAATCACCTCTTGATAACAGAATACACGAAAAGTCGCAAAATTGCAATAGTGAAACGCAAATTTGAAAAGTAATTTCGCAAAAATGCAAGTTTATGCTTGACTTCTGGACTGACTGGTGATATCCTATTTGCAGAAGCTCGCAGAAATGCGAGATAAGAAGGAGGTGAAAAATATGTCCACCAACATGAACCTTCTGCGTGGCAAGCTTAAGGAGCGTGGCGTCACACAGGAAGAACTTGCGAATAAAATCGGCATGGATACGAGCACTCTATCCCGGAAACTTGCTTCTGAGGGCCTGAAGTTTACGGTCGGTGAGATGCATAATATCGCAGCAGCATTGAATCTGACCACCAATGAGTGCAAGTCTATTTTTTTGCTGTAATACTCGCATTTATGCAAGTACAATTTAAAGGAGGTTTATTATGAACGACATTATCTTATCCACCCAGAACGGTGAGCCGGTAGCATCCAGCCGCCAGATCGCTGAGAACTTCGGCAAGGAGCACAAGAACGTGATGCAGGCCGTCGCAAATCTCGTGGCTGAAAATTCAGCCGCCAAATCCATGTTTTACGAGACCACATTTGAAAACCGTGGCAAGCAGTACCCCATGTACCTGATGAACCGGGACGGTTTCTCCCTGCTGGTCATGGGCTTTACCGGCAAGGCCGCTCTGGAGTGGAAGCTGAAGTACATCGAAGCCTTCAACCAGATGGAGAAGAAGCTGGCACAGCGTCCGCAGCTTTCCCGCTCTGAGCTGATGGCTCAGGCTCTGATCGCCGCCCATGATGAGCTGGAACACAAGGACAAGCAGATCGCCGAGCTGACCCCCAAGGGCATCTTTGCCGATGCCGTGAGTGCCAGCAAGCAGAGCATCCTGGTGGGCGAGCTGGCCAAGATCCTGAAGCAGAACGGCGTGGAGATCGGCGCAACCCGGCTGTTCCAGTGGATGCGAGACAACGGCTACCTGATCCGGGGCAACCGCTCAGACAGGAATATGCCCACCCAGATGTCCGTGAAGCGGGGGCTTTTCGAGATCAAGGAGACCACGGTCGTCCACTCAGACGGTCATACCAGCATCAGCAAAACGCCCAAGGTCACCGGCAAGGGTCAGGTCTATTTCGTGGATCTGTTCCTCGGGCAGCGAAAGCTGGGGGCGGATGTATGAGCGACAGCAAAAGGCCCGGCGGACAGCCGGAAATCAAAGAACTCCTCACCCGCCAGTTGCAGCTGGTGAGCAAGGAGTCTGAGGGGGCCCATGGTGATACGCTGGCAAAACTCAGCGAAGCCATGGGGTGCCTGTCCAATGCGCTGATGTCTTATCGTGACTGACCTGTGTTGATGTCAACGCAGGGGGCAAACTCTTTCAGATACTTGCAGGTATCTGAATTTGGGCAGCGCATCAATTTGTATTCTGGACATTGCTTATGAAGTGGAAGTCGGCTGTTTTCTGTAATAGGACAAGATGCAGAAACGAAATATCCTGTCTGTTCTTTTTCCGCTGAAAGACGATATTTTCCCTGAAGCGTTACTTTCACATCCCATTTCGGGCAAATCACCGTCTTTCCGATAAGCGTATAGTACGAATTGACATACATTTTCTCACCTCCTTTCCGTGAGAGTATACCACGGCAAAGGAGCACGCAACAAGGAGGCCAAAAACACATGAGCCGGAGAAAAGCCCGGAAGGTGACGCTTTACATGATGGTCACCCGGGACAAGTACGAGCTGCCGCTGTACGTCACGGAATCCGCCGCAGAGCTTGCAAAATATGCCGGAACAACGGCGAATTCCGTTCACAGCTCGATTCATCACGCAAGGGCCCGGAAAGGGAATTCCGCATTTAAAAAAGTGGAGGTGACGCTTTGAACGGCCGGAACAAACGCTGGCTGGAACAGCGTTGGGACAAGCGTCAGCCGGAGCGGCTGGCACACATTAAGAAAAAGAAGGAAGGAGGAACGAGCCATGAAACGACCCGAAGCATGGCACGACACTTACAAGATGTTCGTGGCACAGTTCGGGTGCATCCTGAGCGTGCCACAGGCGGCAAAAGTTGCCGGGGTCAGTGCCCGGCAGGTCACTCAGCAGTTCCCTGACGGATGGATGGGTGCCACAAAAGGCAGACGCATCCGTCTGGATACCCTGCTGGATCAGATTTTTGAATGTTATTAAGGAGGATTTACAATGAAACCTGGGATTTTACAGTTGGCAGCAGTTGCCTGCGGCGCAGTCGGCGTGATCTACGCCCTTGGCATTGAGGGCGGGGCCCAGATCGGCCAGCCCATCACGGACGGCCAGTTCATCACCGCAATGGTGCTGATTCTGGCGGCAGCAGTTCTTGGGCGGCTCAGCTTCGCCCCTGAGGATGCTCAGAAGAAGGCCCGGAGCCGGAACCGCTACGGCAAGATCGACCGCACCCACGCCCGCACCAAGGA
>CALDNF010000149.1 GCA_937917475.1 uncultured Faecalibacterium sp. | reverse complement strand
ACTTGATGTGGTCCTTGATCTCGACACCGGCCAGACCGATGCCCAGATAGGTAGCGGGTGCCACCGGGCTGATGAAGGTAGCGCAGTTGCGGCAGACCACCATTGCAATGGCAATGTGAGCGGGGTTGACGCCGAACTGGTTGCCCACGCTGACCAGAACGGGCAGCAGGCCGTAGAAGTAAGAGTCGGTATCGAACAGCAGAGCCAGAGGCACGCTCAGGATGCCGATGATGATGGGCAGGAACCGGCCCAGAGAGGTGGGGATGACATTTGCCATCATAACAGCCATCTGCTCCATGATGCCGCTCTTGCTCAGCACGCCAAGGAAGACACCGGCGCACAGGATGGTGGAAGCCATGCTCAGGCCAGCGGCGGCGTGGCTCTTGATGATGGAGTTCTGCAGCTTCTTGCCCCAGTAGTTGACCAGGATGCCCAGAGCGCAGCCTACCATGAAGACGTAGTAGGAGGGGAAGATATCCAGAACCAGCACGATGATGACGGCCAGAGTCAGGATCACGTTGAACACAAAGTTCTGGGGACGGGCCAGTGCCTCGTTCTTTTCACCGCTGTCGGAGTCGTCGTACTTGCCCTCGTCCTCAGCAAAGTTGCCGTTCATCTTGGCGATCCGCTTCTTCTCCTGAAGGCCCCAGAAGATGGCGGTGCCGATGGCCAGAACGAAGCCGACGATCTGCATGGGCATCAGCTGGAACCACAGGTCGTTGGGCTCCATCTCGATGACGCTGGCAGCACGCATGGTGGGGCCGCCCCAGGGCATCAGGTTCATAACGCCCATGGCGGTAACGCAGATCAGCAGCAGGGTCTCACGGCGCATATGCAGACGCTTGTAGACCGGCAGCATGGCGGGGATGGTGATCAGGAAGGTGGATGCGCCGCCGCCGTCCAGATGGCCGATGATGGCGATGATGCAGGTCATCAGGGCAACGCCCACGACGTTGTTGCCCACCTTCTTCATCAGGGCACCGATGATCTTATCGAACATGCCGGCATCGGTCATAACGCCGAAGAACAGCACCGAGAAGATGAACAGAACAGCAGTGCCGTGCACGCCGGACACGCCGGACTTGATAAAGCCGGCCATTTCGTCCAGAGTAAACGCACCGGTAGCCACCAGGATGATGGCGGTGATGGTCGAGACGCTGACAAAAGCCAGTGCCGGAACCGTGACATTGCGCAGCAGCAGGACGATGACCGCAATCACCGTTGCAAAGCCGAGCAGAGCGAGAACAGTTTCACTCATTGGTTTACTTCCTTTCCTTTTTTCCACGTTTTGGCGGGATTCATTCCAGAACATTATGGATCTTCATTCCCGCCGGTTATGGTTTAAGTATAGAGGAGTAAACTTACACCCCAAAGTGTTTCACGTTACGTTTTGTTAAGAAACGCCTTAATATCCTGTAAGGTTTGGGATACAACAGCCCGCACCGCCGGGCCCTGCACAATAAAAACCGCTCCCTTGACAAACATCAGGGGAGCGAATATAATGAACATAGGAAAAGGCACTGGCCTATTGTGGTCAGCTCCTGACCGGTGTTAGATCAAAAAAAGATTGACCGTTAGCTGGGGAGCTTGGGCGGTCAATCTTTTTTGTTGCCATGAATCTTTTCGGAAACTTTCCAAGTGATCTCAAATGTGCCGACGATCGCTCCGCCAATGAGCATGAGCAACGCTGCGACATCCTGAAATGTCATGGTACATCCCCCCTTTCGCATCTGCGTCAGGGGGCGTTTCTTTTTATCAGAACTTCAAAAAAGCTGTCGCCTTTCCCGACGCTGCGCCGGAAGAAGCGTGACCACCTTCACGAGATAGAACCAATGCCTTCCGCCGCCGTTGGGCGGCAGTTTCAGTTTAACATAAAAATTGGCATTTTACAATAAAAAGTAACGACCGGCTCACGGCACAAACCGATACCCCACGCCCCGGATGGTGATGATATGCCGGGGGGTGCGGGCGTTATCCTCGATCTTGCTGCGCAGGCGGTTGATGTAGACCATGATGGCGTTGTCGTCCACAGCGATCAGGCTGCCCCAGATCTGTTCATAGATCATATCCTTGGTAAACACCTGCTGGGGGTGGCGCACAAAGAGCAGCAGCAGGCTGCGTTCCTTTTCCGAGAGGTTGAGCTCGGTGTTGTTCTTGTAAAAGCGCATGGTGGTGGTGTCGCACAGGAAGGGCCCGCAGGTGATCTGCTGGTTGTTCTCCTGCGAGAAGCTCTTGCTCCGCCGGATCAGGGCCTTGACCTTGGCCCCTAAGATCTGGGGCCGGAAGGGCTTGGTCACATAGTCGTCGGCACCCAGCGAGAGCCCGTACATGAAATCGTAATCCTCGTTGCGGCCGCTGATGATGATGACCGGGGTGGTCACGCCGTTGCGGCGGATGGTCTGGATGACGTCAAAGCCCTCCATATCTCCCAGCGTGATGTCCATCAGGATCATGTCCAGCGTATTGCTCTGCCGGGCAATGAGGTCCAGCGCAGCCGCCCCGCTGTTGACCACAAGGGGCTCCATCTCGTTGCTGATCATCACTTTGGATAATAATTTGCAAATTGCGGGATCATCGTCTACAATAAGAACATGATATGCCATTTTGCTCCTGCACTTCCTGCCAAAAAACAATACTTTCAGACGAAACGTTGACACACTGATAAAATTATAACATTTTTGGGCCGCAAGAGCAAGCCTGCCCCCGAATGTCCGCCCGAGGAGGAATCTGCCGTGAAAAACAAGATCGAACACTGGAAGCTGACCGTTGGCCAGACCCTGCGTGCGCTCTGGCCCCTGCTGCTGGCCGGAGCTGTGCTGTTTGCTTTGCTGGCCGCTGTGGGCGGCATGGTCTGGAAAGACTACCGCACCGCCCTCATCGAGAGCCAGACCCGCCAGATGGAGCTGGTGGTGCAGAGCCTTGCCGACAGCATCGAATTCTCGCTGGACGAGTATGAAGACCGGCTGGACGCTGCGGTGCGCAAGGTGGAAGCCGACCCCGGGCATTCCCCCACGCTGGCCCGCAGCGACACCCTGACCGACCTGTGGATCGAAGACAACGACGGAAAGGTGATCTACAGCTGCTACGGCCTGACCCCCATCTGCGATATGATGCTCACCAACAACGGCGAGGGCATTACCTACTGGCAGTATCACAGCGGCGACCGCCACTATCTCGTCCTCAAAAAGCAGGCCGGAGACAAGACGGTCTGCCTTGTGGTGGACTCGGAGACCCTGTATGAACAGCTGGTATCCGACCTGAAAGTGGGCACCAACGGCTATGTGATGATCAAAAACGCCTCCAACCGGGTGGTGATGCACCCGGAGCGGGCCCAGTGGGGCATCGATGTGCTGGAAGGCCGCCGCAAGCTCTACCGGAAGGCCCAGCTGGATATGACCAGTCTGGCCAACCTGCTCCACACCCAGCAGGTGGAGAGCTCCGGAATTCAGGATTACTACTCCTACTGGTGGACGGACCCCTCCCTGCCCCGGGTACGGAAGATCAGTGCGTTCCGGCAGCTGCCGGTGGGGGAGAGCTTCTGGATCGTCAGTGCCGTGGTGGACTACGATGACCTCTACCAGCCGGTGGCCGAAAGTTTCCAGAAAGTGGCCATCCTCTTCCTCTCTGTGGCCGTGGTTCTGGGGCTGTTCCTCCTGATGGTGTTCCGTCTGCAGCAGAAGGAACGCCGCAACGTGACCGAGATCAACGACCTGAAATCCCTGAACGCCACGCTGGAAGAGCTGCACCGGAGCGAAGAGAGCCTTGCCCACGGCCAGCGGCTGCAGCTCATGGGCACCCTGACCGGCGGCATCGCCCACGAGTTCAACAACTTCCTGACCCCCATCACCGGCTACGCCGACATCATCATGGCCGAGACCGACCCCGGCAGCGAAATTTACGACAACGCCCTTGAGATCAGCGAAGCCGCCCAGAAGGCGCAGGACGTGGTGAAACAGATCTCGTCCATGAGCCGGAAGAACGTGGAGACCGTCTACGAGCCGGTGGAAGCGGCAAAACTGGTGGAGAACACCCGGAAGCTGGTGGAGACCAACTGCCCCAAGCAGGTGGAGATCGTGGAAGATCTGGATGTGACCGGCGAGGCCGTGCTGGGCAACTCCACCCAGCTGCAGCAGGTACTGCTGAACATCTGCGTCAACGCCATCCACGCCATCGGTACGAAGGGCGGGCACCTGACCCTGCGGGCCAGAACCGTGCCCCGGGCGGAACTGGCGGAGCGTCTGCCCGAGGAGAAAATTTCCTACGACTGGCCCACGTACATCTGCATCAGCGTCTCGGACGACGGCTGCGGCATGGACAAAGACACCCTGCAGCACATCTTTGAGCCCTTCTTCACCACCAAAAAGACCGGCGAGGGCACCGGTCTGGGCCTTGCACTGGCCGAGCAGATCATCCGCACCCACCGGGGCTGGATCTGCGCCGAGAGCGCACTGGGCAAAGGCACCACTTTTTATATCTACCTGCCCCTGCTGGAACAGCAGCACGCACAGGAGCAATTGCAGTGGGGACAGGACCGCAAGCTGCGCATCCTTGCCGCCGACGACAACAAGAAGGTGCTGGACCTGCTCACCGCCGACTTTGCCAAACTGGGCCTTGAGGTGGTCACCTGCTCCCGCCGGGGCGAGGTGCGGGCCCTGCTGGACGAGCAGACCTTCGACGTGCTTGCCATCGACGAGAGCCTGACCGGCGGCAGCGGCGTGGAGTTCTGTATGTCCATTCAGGGCAAGTATCCGGGGCTGACCCGGCTGGTAATGACCAACAGCCCCACCCGGGAGATCGTGGATGCCCGCCGCCACCGTGTCATCGATGGCTATATCACCAAGCCCGTCTCCGCCGGAACGCTGCTGGAAGAGATTCGCACCTGCCAGAGATAGCCCGCTCCGTCTCGCTGCCGCTGCCGAGCCTCCAGCATTGCGAGATACGGATGCTGTCAAAAGACCACTTTATATTGTAAATCGTCAAAAAATATGTTACACTAAAATTGCCGCCATCTGGCGGCAGAAGGCACTGCCCAAAACGCAGGCGGCTGACCCTACCGGCAATTTGTCTTGAGGTTTTCCCCAGCAAATGCCGGGAGGTGAGCTTTTTTGAAGTCAAGAACCTCCCGGAAGCCCGATCGGGCGGAAAGGAGGGATGTCCGATGAGTGCAGAAATCGTGATTTCGCTGCTGTCCCTTGGGGTAGCAACGCTGGCCCTGCTTGTCAGCGTCGTAACATCGACGTTCAACATTACATGGCTGATTTCTCATGACAAAAAAGACAATGACAGCAAAAAAGCGAAATGACCGCCACGCCTCTTCACACCGTGCGGTCAATTCGCTTTTTGCGATAATCTGATTGTCGGATAAGGGGCCAGCCGTTTGTGGGTGGTGCCTTTTTCCTGTTTCTATTATAGTATCGTACAATATCTTTGTCAAGCAGCTGTGAATCTGGACCGCAGGGCCCGGCTGTTTTATCTTCTATGGTACTTTAAGCGTCCAGCTTGAACTGCATCAATTTGCCAAGGGCTCCCCCTTTGGGGGAGCTGTCACGGCAACGCCGTGACTGAGAGGGCTACCTGCTCCACCGCCTCGGCAAAGCCCGGGCGGCGGGCCTTATTCTCGATGCAGAGGGTGATGGTATCACCAAGGGTGACGGCTTCCACACCAAGGGATGCGCCGTCGGGCAGCACCCAGGTCTGGAAATCGGCTATGTACTGTTCCAGAACTGCAAGGTCCGCCGGGTCATTGCCGGGGCGGAAAGGGTCGCCCAGATAGCTGAGCCAGAAATCCGCCGGAAAGCCGCTGAGGTACTCGCCCATCTGGTAGATGCGTTTTTTGATCCGGAGGGGGGCTTTCTGCTGGTAGACCTTGTACACCCAGCCCATCTGCTCTGCCATCCGGAAGCGTCGTTTCTCGTCGCTCAGATCATCCCGGATGGTCTTGTCGATGCGGGGGGCATAGTCCGCAAAGGAATCCCCCGGAGCAAAGGTCACCGGCTCCTGAAACGAGGTGATACAGTTGCCCAGAGCACCCGGGGTATCCACCACGTCCCGGGTGTCTGCCGAGAAGCTGTAGATGACCTGCTCCTTGCCCAGATATTCCCCCATAGCCCGGGCCAGCAGGGCGGTCAGGGCCGAAAAGGGCTTGACTCCATGCCGGAGGGCCAGAGCCACAAGGCTCTGCTTGCTCAGCCGGACCAGGGCCCGGTCGGGCTCGCCCTCAAAGGTGTCGAGGACTTCTTTCTGGAAGTCGTTCTCCACCTGACTTTCGGGGTAACGGGCCAGCAGCTCGTCCACGTCAAAGGCGGGCACGTCGGTCAGCGGCGGGCAGGCAAGGGTGCAGCCGTACCGCAGATTGCAGTACAGCTTGACCAGCAGGGTCAGAAAGGGGGACATCCCCCGCCCATCGGCGAGGAAATGGAACCAGTCAAGATAGAGGGTGCTGCCCTCCCAGCTGAGGGCAAAGAGATACTCCGCCGTATCCTCGGGGATGGCGGGCTGGGTGCTGCCCTGCCGGATGCGGCAGGGAGCATCATTGGGTGCAAGATGAGCCTGCTTTTTCTCCCAGACGACTTTCTGAAAATAATACTCCGCCAGCGGGCGGGCATCCTCCAGAGCCTTCTGGAGCAGGACCGGGTCCACCGGGTCAGTCAGCGTGACCTGATAGCGGCAGAGCACCTGATTTTCCCGATAATAATAGACGATGCCCTGAAAAACACTGCGCTCTGCCAATTCCATCAAAAATTACCTCACATTGTCGGCCAGATAATCGGCCAGGTCGCTGATGGTCACAAAGTTGCGCAGCTCCTTTTCGGGGATGCGCAGGCCAAAGGTCTCCTCGAGGTCTGCCACAACGGTCAGCACCTCCATGGAGGAGAGGTCCAGATCATCCATCAGGACGCTGTCCTCATTGACGTCATCGGGCGAAATCTCCGCCACATCTTCCAGAATTTCAAGGATCTGTGATACGATCTCTGCTCTTTCCATCGAAGTGATCTTCCTTTCCAGAATCGATAATTGTAATGTTCCCCCATAGGGTCGGTTTTATAATACCTTTTTATAGACCGAAATGCAACCGGAAGTTCCCACTTTCTGCTTATTTCCGCAGCAGCTTGCCCATGGCGTTGCGGGGCAGGGGCTCTGCCGTAAACTCCACGGCGGTCATCCGCTTGTACAGGGGCAGGGTGCGGTTGACATTGGTAACGAACGCCTTCACCTCGTCCTGCTTGTCCTCGGGGCAGTAGATGACGGCACAGATCTTCTTGCCCTTTTCCTTCACGATGCACTCGGTGATCTCTGCGCACTCGGCCAGCAGGTTTTCCAGCTCCTCGGGGCTGACGTTCTCGCCGCTGTCCAGAATGATGAGGTTTTTCTTGCGACCGGTCATGTAATAGAAGCCTTCCTCATCCACCCGGGCAAGGTCTCCGGTGTGGAGCCAGCCGTCCCTGTCGATGACTTCCGCCGTGGCCTCAGGGTCCTTGTAGTAGCCCAGCATGACGCTGCCGCCCCGGACGCAGATCTCTCCGGTCTCGTCCACCTTGTGCTCAGCCTCCTGTGCAGGCTTGCCCAGCGCACCGATGTGGCCGGGGTCCTGCTCCACATTCAGCAGGCCGTCACCGGCCAGCTCAGTCATGGAATAGCACTGGTTGATGTAGAAGCCGTGGTCCACCAGATAGAGCAGGATTTCGGCATCCAGCGCAGCGGACGAGCAGCTGAGGTTCCACAGGCCGTTCAGCCGGTCCTGATGGCCCCGGCGCACCTCGTTGTAGACCATCTGCACCAGCACCGGCGGGGTGGACATGGCGTCGCTGGGCATCAGCTTGATATCCCGGTAGAAGTTGCGGGGGTCGCCGCAGATGTTCAGCGCACCGCCCTGCATGGCGTAAACAAAGAGGCAGATAAAGCCCGACAGGTGGAAGAAGGGCACCAGCGTAAAGTGGCTCAGGGGCTTGCCCATCCGGTCGGCGGGGGCAAGCTCACGCTTCCGGTCCGGGATGCCCTGCTGCCCGGAGATATACATTTGATTGGCGGTGGCGTAGTTGCGCTCCGACAGCATGACGCCCTTGCTGCGGCCGGTGGTGCCGGAGGTGAACATGATCATCAGCAGGCCGTCGGGGTCGATGACATTTTCCAGCTTCTCCACCGGCTCGCTCTCCTTGAACGCATCCATAGGCCGGAGGAGGGAGCCGTAAGCGGCCTTGAGCTCAGCCTCATAGCCGTAGTCGATGCCGTCGGTCAGGATGAGGGCGGGCTCCACCTGTCCCAGCTCATATTCCAGCTCAGGCCAGGTCTTTTTCTGGTTCAGGGTCACCAGCACCGCACCGGACAGCATGACGCCAAAGGCGATAACGCCATACTCATAGCAATTGCGGCTGAGCACGGCGATCTTTTTGCCGGTCCAGTCGGGGACATTGGCATGGATATACGCCACGGTGCGGCGGATGTCCTGCGCCATCTGGGCATAGGTCCATTCCAGCACGGTCTGGCCGTCCTCGGCCACGTCACGGAACGCCACGCACTCGGGGTAAAGCGTCTCCATAGAGCCGGTGACCAGATCGTAGATGGTATGGGGCATCTCCGACACCGGGATGATGCGGTCGTAATTCTTTGCCATAGGGCATCTCCTTTTTTATTCTCTGCCCGGGGTGCCGGGCATGTATCGGTTTGCAGAAAACGGAAAATGCCGGAACATTTTCCCAAGAGTAAGTATATCGTATCGGAGGGCCGGATTCAATGGAATTTGGGTGAAATGCAAGATTTTGTTGCACAAATATGCAACTTAAACTTGCCTTTATTCTTGTGCAAAGAGATGTAAGTCTTTCCTTTAAATTGACAGCCGGAAGAAAAAGCATTATACTTATTCATAATAAATCTGTATTTCCGACTTGATTTTTTATAACTTGCGCCTGAGCTGCGGCCATTTCTGCCATCCGGGGCACCTTGCGGCGCAAAGGAGGAGCCCTCATTCATGGAAAAGACCCAAACCCGTCCTGCCAGCTCGCTGGGAATGTTTGACCTGCTCAAGGGCGTGGGAATGTTGACCATCGTTTTTGCCCACACGGCGGAGTCCTATGCCATTGGCACCACCACCGACATCACGCCCTTTACCTTTTATCTGTTCGCCTACCGGGAAAGCCTGATGGCGGCGTTTTTCATCGCCAGCGGCTACGGCTTCCGGAAGCGGAGCATCGGCAAGTGCATCAGCCAGCAATTGCAGATGCTGCTCAAGCCCTACCTCATCTCGGGGGTGCTGGCTTCCCTGCTCCACTACATCTGTCATTATGCCGCCTTCGGCTCTCACGAAAGTGCCCTTGTGGAGACCTGGAAAGTCTTTGGCGGCTTTGCGCTGGGCCTGCCCCACACAGCGGAGTATTTCGGCCACACCTTCTTCTCCTGCGGGCCCATGTGGTATCTGCTGGCGTTGATGATTGGCTGGATCGTGCTGGACGTGATCCTGAACGTTTTCCCCGAGCGTTACGTCCCGTGGACCGTGCTGGCTGCCGCCTGCCTTGGCTGGGGCATCACGCTGGCATGGAACGCCCCCTTCTGCATCGCACAGGGGCTGGTGGTAACGCCCTACCTGTATCTGGGCTTCCTCGCCAAAAAGAAGAAGCTTTTTGAATCAAAGTTTCCCCTGCCCCTCACGCTGGGGCTCTGGGCCGCTTTTGTGGTGGTAGGCGTGCTGGTGCTGCTGACCCGGAGCACCGATTGCGTGTCCCTCGGCGAGTGGACCATGGGGCCGGTGAGCATCCTGCTGGACGGTGCGGTGGGCCTCGGCCTGCTGGCTGTTTTCCTCAAATTGCAGCGGTTCGACAACTTCCTCACCCGGGCCGTCCAGTCCATCGGGCGGCGGAGTTTGCATATCTTCTGTGTACATACCGTGGAGCTCACCGCCATCCCATGGTATCTCTTTGCCAGCCATTTCATCGAGTACCAGACCCTCGGCCTTGCGGTGCAGTTTGCCGTCTCTCTGGGCTCGGTGCTGATCATCTGTGAGCTTCTGGCCCGCTGGCGGGATGTCAAGATCGCCTATAAGGCCAAAAAGCGGCGGCAGGCCCCCCGCAGACGAGCCTATGCAGCAAGACATTAAATCAATATAAACTGAGGAGACGTCTATGAACATCGAAACTCCTGCGGCTCTGCGCAGCCGCATTGCGGACCTCGAACAGCAGCTCAAGCTCTCCGACGAGGGGAACGCCGCCCTTGCCCGGCGGTGCCTTGCGCTGGAGCAGGAGGTGCAGGGTTATCTGACTGCACACCCCCAGCGGGAGCTCCACACCGACAGCCCCCTGCGCATCCACCCGGTGCTCTACTATGACTCCGGCTTCGGCTTCTCGGAGGCAGATACCCTCACCTCTGAGGACTGCCTGTACGACGAGCTCACCGGCAGCATGGCAGCTTCCTTTGAGCTGCCTGAGAATATTCAGGCCCTCCGGCTGGACCCCGGTGAGCTGCCCTGCTGCGTCACCGACCTGACCTTCTCGGACGACCGCATCCTCGGCACCGCCGCCAACGGCAATGAGCTGCCCGGCGGCGGCACCCTCTTCCTCCGGCCCGACCCCAATTACCGGCTCTCGGGCCTGCCGGTGTTCCCGGCGGGGATGAAGCTGGTGGTCAGCTACAATTACTTCCCGCTGGAAAGCCTTTCCGACGAGCCGCTGTTCCGGCTGGTGCTGGAAAGCGTCCAGCAGTACCAGAAAGACAGCCTCTCGGAGGAGAACCACATCCGGGACCTGAACAACCAGCTGGAAGCCGCCCGCCAGCAGCTTGCCATGCAGGAGCAGAGCATCGCCCGGCTGAATCAGGACATCATCGACCTGCGCCAGCATAACCACCTGCTCCAAAGCAACGTAGAAGCCTACGACGAGGCCTTGAAGAACATCCGCTCCTCCACCAGCTGGAAGCTCACCTCTCCCCTGCGCCGCCTGCTGAGTTTGTTCCATCACGGAAACTGAGAGGGGGCTTACCATGTACAGCAATTACACCCCCCTGCAGCAGGAGCAGCTGCTCCGGCAGACCTGCCCCGACACCCAGAGCTGCTATCTGCTGGTCTACGCCCCGGGCCGCAGCGTCCAGCTGAGCCGGAGCCTTGACACCCAGCTCCACCGGAAATTCCGGCTGGTGTCCTCCCTTTCCGACCAGCTCACCCCCTCAGTGGAGGGCGTGCTGCTGGCAGCAGAGGATGCCGGGCTCATGAGCACGGCCCTAAGCTTTTTTGCCGACGCTTTGCAGCGCAAATTTGATTATATCATCTGCGATGCCGTCTACGGCTGCGGCGGCGTCACCGCCGTCTGTCAGTCCACCGCACACCGGGCCGGGGTGGGCTATGCGCTGGTCTCCCGCCCCCTGCTGGACCGCTGCCGTGCCGCTGCCCGGGACCCGGAAAACGTCTCCGAGCTGCTGACGCTGGCCGGGGCCTTTGCCGAGAATCCTTATCGCATCCCGGAAGCCCTGCTCCACTTCGGGCGGGACGTCTCCCCTGCGGACCTCTTCTCCGCCAAGGGCAAGCGGGTGCTCATCCTGAGCCATCTGCTGGACATGACTGGTGCCCCCATCGTGCTGGTCAGTGCCGTGCCGGTGCTCCGTCAGCTGGGCTACGAGGTGGCCGTGCTGGGCCCCGAGGACGGCGGTTCGCTGGAGCTCTTCTCCGAGGCTGGGGCCGTGGTGGTCACCCGGGCCGGCTGCGTCTCCACCCCGGTGCTGCTGGGTCTGGCCTTCTGTGCTGACCTTGTTCTTGCCAATACCGTGGTGGAAGCCCGGGCCGTCCGCACCCTCAACGGCTCTGCGGTGCCGGTACTCTGGTGGCTCCACGATGCCTTTGCGGGCTACCCCCACATTGCGCATCAGATTCCAAAAGTGTTGGAAAACAACGTCAGAGTCTACTCGGTGGGCAGCCACGCCGCCGCCGCCATGAAGGACGTCCGGCCGGATTTTGACATCCGCCCTCTGATCTACGGCCTGCCGGACTACGCCGCCGAGGACTTTCCCCGCTCTGACCTTGCCGCCGCCATCGGCTACCCCAAGGACAAGCCCCTGTTTGCCACCGTGGGTTCCTTTGAGCAGCGGAAAGGGCAGGATATCTTCTGTCAGGCCATCCGGCTTCTGCCCCCCGAGACCCGGGCCAAGGCGTCCTTCCTCTTTGTGGGCAAGGCCGCTGAAAAGTCCATGATGGATGCCGTGCGGGACCTGACCGCCGACTACCCCGAGAGCATCTTCTACTGCAAGCGGCTCACCCGGGACGAGATCAAGACCCTGATGGAACGCTGCGATTGTCTGGTCTGTGCTTCCCGGGACGACCCCATGCCCACCTTCGTCACCGAGGGCCTGATCTTCGGTAAGCCCGCCATCGTGTCGGAGCACACCGGCACAGCGGGCCTCGTGACCGAGGGCGTGGACGGCTTTGTCTACCACGATGATGACCCCGCTCAGCTGGCCAAGGCCCTTGCGTACGCCATCGAGCATCCCGACGTCCTCAACGCCATGCACCCCGCCTGTCGGAAGCTCTATGAGACCCACTACTCCAAACAGGCCTTTGAACAGTCTCTCACCGCAGCGGTGCGGGAACTGGAAGCCCTCTCAGTCAAAGCCTGACGGTTTTGCCGGTAACCCTCTCAGTCACGGCGTTGCCGTGCCAGCTCCCTCAAAGAGGGAGCTGTCGAGCCGCAGGCGAGACTGAAGGAGTCAAGCTGGCATTGCGAAGCAATGACTGAGAGGGCTACTGGCTCAATTTGGCTGGGCATCGGTGTCCTCGTCGATCATCCGGTAGCCCACGCCCAGCTCATTAAGAATGTAGTTGTTGCTGCCGGGGCGGCTGCCCATCTTCTTGCGGATATTGGCCATGTTCACCTGCAGTTTCTTGGTGCTGCCCACATCGGTGTCGCCCCAGATGGCCTTGACGATGGCGGCGTAAGTCATCACCCGCCCGGCGTGTTCCGAGAGGAAAGCCACGATGTTGTACTCGGTCTGGGTCAGCTTGACCTCCTGCCCGGCCACGAACACCTTCCGCCGCTCGTAGTTGATGGTCATATCCTGTGCCGTAAAGGTGCCGGAGGGCAGGCCGGAGGCACTGCTGTACCGGTTCAGCCGGAGAGCCGCCCGCACCCGGGCCAGCATCTCCCCGGTGCCGAAGGGCTTTGTGATGTAATCGTTGGCTCCCAGGTCCAACGCCTCGATCTTGTCCTGCTCGGTGGTCCGGGCCGACAGCACCATAATGGGGGTGCGGCTGCGCTGACGCACGGCCTTGATGAGTTCCAGTCCATCCTGATCGGGCAGACCCAGATCCAGAATGACGAGGTCCGGCGTGTGGGACGAAAACAGCGTCACGCCCATGGCGCAGGTATTGGCCACAAGGGCCTGATAGCCGTTGGTCTCCAGCAGGGTCTCGATGAAGCTGCAGATGTTGGCCTCGTCCTCGACCACAAGGATCTTGTACTTGTTATTGCTCATCCTCATTTTCCTCCGTCTCGATCTCTTCCGTTTCCAGCCAGAAACGGATGGTAGTTCCTTCTCCGGGGCGGCTCTCCGCTCCGATCTCTCCGCCGTGGGCCTTGATGATGGCCGCACAGACCGACAGCCCGATGCCCATGCCATGCTTGCCGCCGCTGTCGGTGGTGTCCGAGGGCAGAGCCCCGCTGAACAGGGTCCGCAGCCGCTCTTTGGGGATGCCGCAACCGTTGTCCTTTACCTCAAAGACGGCGTGGTTTCCCATGGTGAACACCCGCAGCGTCAGCCGGGTCATCCCCTTTGCGTGGAGAACGGCATTTTCCAGAAGATTGGTCAGCACCTGCTGGATCAGCATGGAATCCATGGGGATCACGATAAAATCCTCGGGCAGCTCCACCTGAACCCCGACCCCCGGGTGAAGCTTCCGGAACCGCACCAGTACGCTGTCGATGAGCTCTTCCAGCACCGTGGGGGTCTTCTGCACCGACACCTTCTCACTGTCGATGCGGGTGACGCTGAGCAGGTTCTCCACCATCCGGTTGAGCCACTGCACATCGGAGCAGGCCTCGCCAAGAAGTTTTATTTTTTGCTCTTTTTCCAGCGAGTCATAGTTTTCGATGACCGTAGAGCAGGCCCCGTAGATGGAGGTCAGCGGGGTGCGCAGGTCGTGAGACACCGCCCGCAGCAGGTTCGCCCGGGTCTTTTCGGCCTCACTCTCCATCCGCATCTGCTCCTGCTTTTTGTTCCGGGTGGTCAGGGTGCTGGTCATGATGGATACCACCAGCATCACCATCCCCGAAAACAGGTTCTCCGGCAGGGTAAAGTTGAAGGCAAAGTAGGGCGCACGGAACGCAAAGTTGACGGCCAGCACACTGATGAGGGAAGCCGCCGCACCCCATACATAACCATCCGTATTGACCGAGATCAGAAATACTGCAAGGACAAACACCATTGAAGCCACACCATCGATGCGGCCCATCACAGCCTGCATGGCCACCACCACGCCAAAGGCAAGGCAGAGCACGCCCGCCAGCACAGCGGCATCCCGCAGACCGGAAAGTTTCTTCTTCATCCGGGTCCCCTCCTCATGGATCGATGTTCTGAGCTTTCAGTATACCATAAATCCGTTAAAGATACAGCAAAACCGCCGGGTCAGGCCGCTGCGGTTTTATTGACAAATGCCGCCGCAGGGGGGATAATGGAAGCATCCACATTGAAACGAGGGAACGTATTATGCTGTATTTTGAAAACGACTACTGCGAGGGTGCTCATCCGGCCATCCTTCAGAAACTGATCGACACCAACATGGAAAAGGTCTCCGGCTACGGCACCGACCCCTACTGCGCCAGCGCACAGGAGAAGATCCGCACCGCCTGCGCCTGCCCGGAGGCCGACGTCCGGTTCATCTCCGGCGGCACCCAGACCAACTCCATCGTCATTGCATCCATGCTGAACCGGTGGGAGGGCGTTCTTGCCGCTGCCACCGGCCATGTGGCGGGCCATGAAGCCGGTGCCATCGAGTACACCGGCCACAAGGTCATCGGCCTGCCCTGCAAGGAGGGCAAGATCTCCGCCGACACCGTGCGGGACTGGTGCGCCACCTTCTATGCCGACGGCAACCACGACCACATGGTGTTCCCCGGCATGGTCTACATCTCCCACCCCACCGAATACGGCACCCTGTACACCAAGGCCGAGCTGGAAGCCCTTTCCGCCGTCTGCCATGAGTACAAGATGCCCCTGTTCGTGGACGGCGCACGGCTGGGCTATGCGCTGGTCAGCGAAGGCACCGATGTGACCCTGCCCGACCTTGCCCGGCTGGCGGACGTGTTCTACATTGGCGGCACCAAGGTTGGTGCCCTCTGCGGCGAGGCCGTGGTCTTCCCCCACGGTGCACCGGCCCACTTCCTGACCATGGTCAAACAGCAGGGCGCACTGCTGGCCAAGGGCCGTCTGCTGGGCATCCAGTTCGACGTTCTCTTCACCGATGACCTCTATACTTCCATCAGCAAAAACGCCATCGTCACCGCCAACATCCTCAAGCGGGCTCTGGCCGACAAGGGCTACCGCTTTTTCATGGACTCCCCCACCAACCAGATCTTCGTCATCCTGTCCAACCAGCAGCTGGCTGAGCTGGAGGGCAAAGCCAAGTTCGGCTTCTGGGAAAAATACGACGACAGCCACACCGTAGTGCGCATCGCCACCAGCTGGGCCACCCAAATGGAGGAGATCATGCAGCTCATCGAGCTGCTGTGATGCAGGCCAAACTGCCGAAGTTCTGCCCGGCTCTTTGTGCAGGATGCTGATTGAATTTTGCGCTGTGATATGGTATTGTAAAGTTGGCGTATACTCGACGCACACTCTTTATCTGATGAGAAGGAAGGTTTTTTCCCATGGGCTTTTTTGATAAACTCTTTGGCGGCAAAACTGAGGCTGCTACCAAATTCAGCGGCGAACAGAAAACCGTAAAGGCTCCCATCGACGGTCTGGTGCTCCCTCTGGAGCAGCTGCCCGATGAGACCTTTGCCTCTGCCATCCTTGGCCCCGGCTGCGGCCTTGAGCCCTCCGGCGACACCGTGTACGCTCCCTTTGACGGCACCGTGACGCAGGTAGCTTCCACCCTGCACGCCATCGGCATGATGAGCGATGACGGCATCGAGCTGCTGATCCATGTGGGCATGGACACCGTGGAGATGAAGGGCAAGGGCTTTACCGCTCTTGTCAAGGAGGAGCAGAAGGTCAAGGCCGGCACTCCCCTGCTGAAGGTGGATCTGAACGCCATCCGTGCCGCAGGCCATCCCACCGCCACCGCTCTGATCGTGACCAACGGCGACGATCTGCCCGGCGTCAAGGTCGTGGCCGAGGGCACTGTCACCGCAGGCACCCCGCTGATCAAGATCGGCTGATCGGTTTTCCCCATCAATTGCAGACAAAAAGGACTGATGCACCGCTGTGCACCAGTCCTTTTCTTTGTTTGCGTTCTTTGTTATTCCAGACCGATCTGCTGCGCATACTCTTCCAGCAGTTCCCGCTCCAGGAAGGGGGTCTTTTCGCCCATCCGGTCCCGGTAGGTCTCATGGCCCTTGCCGATGACAGCGATGAGGTCGCCTTCCTGTGCATGGTCCACAGCGTAGTGCAGAGCATCCAGCCGGTCGGGGATCTCCACGAACTTTGCATCCGGGTTGCCCTTTTCCATCCCCACACGGATGTCGGCAAGGATATCCTCCACCTTTTCAAACCGGTTGTTGTCCTCGGTCAGGATGGAGAAATCCGCCATCCTGGCGCAGATCTCACCCATGCCGTACCGGCGGAGCTTGGAGCGGTTGCCGCCGCAGCCGAACACCACCACCAGCCGGTGGGGCTTGTAGGCCCGCAGGGTGGTCAGCAGGCTCTCGGTGGACACCTCATTGTGGGCGTAGTCCAGCAGGATGGTGAACTTTTTGCTGATGGGCACCA
>CALDNF010000148.1 GCA_937917475.1 uncultured Faecalibacterium sp. | reverse complement strand
ATCTGCAATACGCCTGCCCCGGCACGCAGTTCAATACCTACGCAGATGGTGTGTACACCTCAAAATCTCCGCTTGGCCCCTTTGTGCGGCAGGCGTCCAACCCGTTCTCTGCAAAGCCCGGCGGATTCATCACCGGCGCAGGGCACGGCAGCACCATTGCCGACACCTACGGCAACTGGTGGCACACTTCCACCATGCGCATTTCCGTTAACTACGATTTTGAGCGCAGAATCGGCCTGTTCCCGGCCGGATTCGACAAGGATGGTGTGCTTTACTGCAACCAGAACTTTGCGGATTATCCGCACCGCATCCCGGCAGGCAAATTTGATGCCGCCAGCCAGCAGCCGGAGTGGATGCTACTGAGCTACAAAAAGCCGGTCACGGCTTCCAGTACGGCAGAGAACAGCAGCCCGGAACGGGCGGTCGACGAGGACTGCCGCAGCTGGTGGAGTGCCGCCAGCGCAGAACCCGGCCAGTGGCTGTGCGTTGACTTGGGAAAAGACAGCGACGTCCGTGCCATTCAGGTGAATATGGCCGATGAAAAGCTGGTGGTGGATTTCCCAGCCGACAGCTACGGCGATGACCGCAAGACCCGCCATATCGAGACTCGTCCGCAGCTCTCCCACTACACCGTGGAAACCAGTCTGGACGGCGAGCATTGGACACTGCGGGAAACGGTTGACCGGGAGTGCTCCAACGGGTATTATGAATATACCGAGGGTATCCGTGCCCGGTACATCCGGATCACAGGCGGCGAACTGCCCTATGGACAGGTTCTGCGCATCAGCGGTCTGCGGGTGTTCGGCAATGGGGAAGGGGAGAAACCAACACAGGCCGAAGCCGCCGGAATCCGTGTGGATGCACTGGATGCAAAGATCACTTGGAAGCATCTTGACAATGCACAGGGATGCAACGTCCGTTACGGCATTGCACCGGACAAGCTCTATCTGAGCTGGCTGGTCTACGATGCAGACGAAGTGACCCTTTCCACCCTGACTGCCGGGCAGGAATATTACATCTGCGTGGACAGCTTCAACGAAAACGGCATCACGCCGGGTAAAATCTTCAAATTGGAGGGGTGATTTTATGCCCATCAAAGCCGTTCAGCAATTTATGCTGGGCACCGTATTGAACAACGAACAGCAGGCCAGAGAAACGCTTGCTGCCATGAAAGCCGCCGGGTATGACGGTATCGAACTGTGCGGATTCATGATCCATCCCATCGGGTTTATGGTCAAACTGCTTACCAAAGCGGCCGGCATGCCGGTGGGCAAGGGCGGCAATCTGGACTGGCACAAGCTGGTGAAAGAAGCCGACTTGAAAGTCGTCAGCCTGCACACCGACCTCGGCTCTCTGGAACGGGATGCTCATGCTGTTGCCGAGGAAGCCAAGAGCTTCGGCACACAGTATGTCGTGATCACCGGTATGTATCGCTTTGATTATGGCGATGAAGCCACGGTGCACCAGCTGGCAGACCGCCTGAACAAAGCGGGCGAAGCTTTGGCAGGGGAGGGGATCCAGCTGCTTTATCACAACCACAATTGTGAGCTGCGCCACGTCAATGCAGAAAAGCGCACCTACGACACTCTGATCGAGGAAACCAACCCCGAATTTGTCAACTTTGAATTTGATAGCTACTGGTTTACAGAAGGCGGAGCCAACGCCCTTGCATGGATGCAGCGGCTTGGCCCCCGGATGAAGCTGTGGCACGTCAATGACCGAGGAACCCGCATCACCGGCAGTGCCGTCACGCCCATCCTCAAGACCGACAGCATGGAGCTGGGTACGGGCAATATGGACTTGGACAGCCTGATGGCGCAGGCCCTTGCCATGGATGTGGATGCCATCATTCTGGAAAGCCACCGCAACTGGGTGGACAATTCCCCGGTCAAGAGCTTCCAGCTGAGTGCGAAATATCTCGCACAAAAATTCTGATATTCTCAAACCAATTTCTTCATTTACCTCCTTGCGCAGCAAAGCCCCGCACCGGTTCAATTCTCCGGTACGGGGCTTTGTGCTTTTTTGTTTGAAATATTTCGTTAAAATGTGTGTGTGCCTGGCTGCAATTCCAGTTTTCGGCCATCGGGCAGCATTACGGTTGCAGTCATGTTGCAGGGCACGGTAACGGTGTAATGCACGGTTTTATCCTCATACTGCCAGCCGCTCTCAATGCGGCCGCAGGGGGAATCATAGCTTGCTTTTGCCCACTGCAACGCCGGGTTCGGGGTGGGGGCAAGGGTCAGTTTCTGGCCTTCCAGATGGATGCCGCACACACCGCCGAACAGCCAGTCGCAGATGGCACCATAAGAATAGTGATTCAGCGATTCGCTGGGGTGGCCATTTTGATCAATGCCCGTCCATGTTTCCCACACGGTGTTTGCGCCCTGCTTTACCTCGTACAGCCAGCTGGGAGCGGTATCCTGCAATAGTAGCTTATAAGCTGTATCGATGTGGCCGTATTTTGCCAGCACATCGCAGAGGAACGGCGTAGACAGGAACCCGGTGTTCAGGTGGTAGCCGTTTTCCGTCACCATCTGGTTCAGGGTGTCAGCGGCGACCTGACTTTCTTCTTCGCCCAGCAGTGCAAACGTAATGGCCCGGACATATTCACATTGACGATCCGAGGTGATTTTCCCGTTGTCCGTAAAGGCGGCACGGTAGGCTTTCACTGCGTTTTCTGCGATATTGCGGTATTGCGCAGCATCCTCTGATTTGCCCAATACCGAAGCAACCTCGGCCAGCAGTCTGCCGGAGTAGGCCAGATACGCCGTACCTACGCTCTTGCGGGGATTCATCATAGCCTGCATCGGGGTGATGCCCGGCTCGCACCACTCACCGTAATCCAGACCGTTCAGCACTGTATACTTTGCGTATGCTCCGGTCTGCTGCTCCTCCGTGGTCTGCTGGGCACGCCCCAGTAAAAAGCCATACCACTTCTGCATCATTTCGTAATTGTCCCGCAGGATCTTCCGGTCGCCGGTGCGCTGATAGAGTGCATAGGGCACCAGAATAGCAGCATCGCCCCAGCCTGCCGACATACAGAGCATGGGAGTCATGTAACCGGGTCTGCTGGTCGGCGGAGCGATGTTCGCCATACGGCCGTCCGGGTACTGGTTCAAACGACATTCCGCCAGCCATTTTTCCACCACCGGGTAGCAGTCCATCAGGGTCAGACCGGTTTCAATGAACACCCCCATGTCACCTGTCCAGCCAGCACGCTCACGGGTGGGGCAGTCGGTGGGGATATCACAGAAGTTTCCCTTCTGGCTCCACACGCTGTTGTGCACCAGCTGATTCAGGTCGGCATTGCTGCACTCAAACTGTCCCAGCAGCGGCATTTCGGAATAGACCGCATGCGCCGTAAACTCTGCCCCGGTCAGGTCGATGTCCGTCACTACCTTTGCATACTGGAAGCCCATGATCGTAAAGCTGGGCTTATAGTGATTCTCGCCCTCTTTGCAGATCAGTTCCAGCATCTGTGCCGTGCCGCCCTCTTTGTGGCGGTTTCGATCCTGAAAGTTCTCCTGCGTAAAATTGCCATTCGCATCCAGTGTTTCACCACAGGTCAGTCTGATCTTCTGTCCGGCGTGGGCAGTGAGTTTCATTTCCACATAACCGGCGATATTCTGCCCGAAGTCCAGTACGGTCTCGCCGTTGGGGGTGCGGATCAGTTTGCCTGCAAAGGCCTCCTGCTCCCGGATGGGCACAGTATTCATGCCGGTAATAGGCAGTGTATTCGGTTCAGTTTTCACGCTGTGCCAACCGGAAAGTGTACCTTCCAGCCGGGCATCGTACACTTCGCCCTGCTGCATATCGTTCTGGCGGATGGGGCCGCACTGGGTCGCTTCCATTGCATCATCAGAAACACAGACGGCTTTACCATCTACTTCCAGCTGGAACAGAACGGCCAATTCCTTGCCAAACAGGTTGCGGTCGCCATCCACGCCGGAGGTGCTGCGATACCAGCCATCGCCCAATGCGATGAGCAGTTCGTTTTCGCCTTCCCGGACAAGGCTCGTCACATCATAGGTCTGTGCACCAAGGTGCTTATCCGCCGTAAAGCTGCCGGGAGCCAGCACCATATCACCGACACGGACGCCATTCAGCCATGCCACATACAAGCCTCTGGCCGTAATGTACAGCCGCTTGGAACCACCTGCCGGAGCCACGAACGTTTTGCGCAGATAGCTGGCCGGACGGTGGAGCTGATACGGCTGTGCAGTGCCCTTGCCGGATGCTTCCAATGCCGCCTGTTTCTGCTCCCAGTTGGGCTTTGCAAAGGCGTTGATGGCATCGGTGCAGTCAATTTCTGCATCCTCTGTTTCCGGGCAGACCCATGCGCCTTGCCAATCGGTCTGTGCAAGACCTGTTTCAAAGGCGGCCTCACTCCATGCACCGGGCTGGTCGTTTTCGTCCCACAGCCGAATACGCCATTTGCCCTCAGTTTTGGGCGGCACGGCCACAGGTGTTTCCGTGTGCATCACACTGCCGGAAATTTTGCCGCTGTTCCACAGTGTTTTTCCGGCAGAATCCAATTCAATTTCATAGGCTGTCTGGCGTACGCCTTCGGCGCACTGCCAGGATAAAAACAGAGAACCGGCATCCATGCCAATCGGTGTAGAAAGATGATTTGTTTTCAGGTTTGTTGCTTGCATCATCCACATCTCCTTTTTTCATTTTTTCTCTATTCTTATTATAAAGGGAACTCTCCGGAGCGGGAGTGCAAAAATTAATGTTATCGGTCAAAAAATCGTGCCAATTATTATAGTTTTGAAAATTCATCCCGCTTCACGATTTTTCATCTGCACTGTCTACGATTTTTTTGTTATACTTCGGGTTAGAAGACCAAAGGGTTGTGGATGGCCCTCAAGCGAAAGGAAGGTATTACAGGATGGACATTGAACAGATCTTACAGCAGATGACGTTGGAAGAAAAAGCTGATTTCTGCTCTGGTTCGGATTTTTGGCATACACAGTCGGCGGAACGGCTCGGTGTGCCTGCCGTGATGATGAGCGATGGTCCCAGCGGCCTACGCAAGCAGAACGAGCAAGGCGACCACTTGGGCATCAACGAAAGTATTAAGGCAGTATGTTTCCCGTCCAGCGCAGCGGTAGCTTCCAGCTTTGATACTGCTTTGGCAGAAAAGCTTGGTGAAACACTGGGCAGCGAATGCCGTGCAGAGAATCTGGCTCTACTGCTGGGACCCGGCCTGAACATCAAGCGCAGTCCCCTGTGCGGACGTAACTTTGAGTATTTCAGCGAGGACCCCTATCTCAGCGGTGAGATGGGGGCAGCACTGGTCAACGGCATCCAAAGCAATGGAGTCGGCAGCTGTATCAAGCACTTTGCTGCCAACAATCAGGAGACCGACCGAATGGTCAGCGACAGTGTGATGGATGAGCGCACTTTGCACGAAATCTATCTTCCTGCCTTTGAGACCGTGGTCAAAAAAGCAAAGCCGCTGGGCGTGATGGCTGCCTACAACAGGATTAACGGTACCCATTGCTCAGAAAACAAAGAACTTCTGACCGACATCCTGCGCAACCGCTGGGGATATGAAGGCATCGTCGTAACCGATTGGGGCGCAGTAAAAGACCGTGCCAAAGGCATCGCCGCCGGACAGGATCTGGAAATGCCCGGCGGAAGCGGCCGTGGCACAGCCTCGATCCTTTCTGCCATCAAAGCTGGGACCATCTCGGAAGAAGATTTGAACGCTGCTGTCCGCAACCTGCTGCGCTTTGTCGACTCCGTGACCGAGACCAAGAACACGAACGCCGTGTTTGACCGGGATGCAGACTACCGGATGGCAGTTTCCGTTGCAGAAAACTCTGCCGTTCTGTTAAAGAACGAGCAGGGGGTACTTCCGCTGGCGAAGGACTGCAAAGCGGTGTTTATCGGTGAATTTGCAGAGCATCCCCGGTATCAGGGCGGCGGAAGCAGCCATGTCAACAGTGCAAAGGTCAGCTGTGCTCTGGAGCATGCCCCTGGTGTGACCTATGCACAGGGCTACCGCACCGATAAGGATACCGTTGATCCTATGCTGGAACAAGCCGCCGTTGCTGCCGCCGCAGACGCAGACGTTGCCGTGATCTTTGCCGGACTTCCGGAGCGGTATGAGAGCGAGGGCTACGACCGCACCACACTTGCAATGCCAGAAAATCAGAATCATCTGATCGCCGCAGTTGCTGCAGTGCAGCCGAATACCGTTGTTGTCCTGCACAACGGCTCTGCAGTGGAAATGCCGTGGATTGACGATGTTCCGGCTGTTCTGGAGCTGTATCTTGCTGGTGACGGCGTTGGGAAAGCAGCCGTAAATCTTCTGTATGGAGCTGTCAACCCCAGCGGCAAGCTGGCAGAGACCTTTCCCCGGAAGCTGAGCGATACCCCTGCTTATCTTTCTTTCCCCGGCGAGCGGGAGACCAGTGTCTACACGGAAGGTGTATTTGTCGGCTACCGCTACTACGACACAAAGGAAGCAGATGTTCTGTTTCCTTTCGGTCACGGCCTGTCCTACACGACCTTTGAATACAGCGCTCTCCGGCTAAGCCGCAGCACCGTCTGCGAGGGTGAAGAAATACAGGTCACCGTTACGGTAACAAATACCGGTGCAGTCTCCGGCAAAGAAACCGTACAGCTCTATGTGACACCGCCCAAGGGCGAGCGTCACCGTCCAGTCCGGGAGTTGAAAGGTTTTGCAAAGGTGTCCTTGCAGCCCGGTGAAAGCAAGGATGTACTGTTTACGCTGGACAAACGCAGCTTTGCATATTATGAGCCGGAACTCCATGATTTTTATGCAGAAAGCGGAACTTACCAGATCTGCATTGGTGCGTCCAGCCGGGACCTGCGCTTGACCGGCTCGCTGAAATGGCAGGCAGCGCAGCCGCTGCCAGTACACTTTACCGCTGCCTCTACCCTGAAACATGTTATGACCCACCCGGTCGGTGCTGCAATCATCGGACCGATCCTACAGCGTATTGCCGCAGCCGCAGGCGGCGCAACCGGAAAAAAGGACGATGACGCTTTTTCTATGTCGATGGTAAGCGGAATGCAACTGAATACGCTAGTAGATTTTCATGTCCTGACAGAGGAGCAGTTGAACGGCATCCTGCGCCAGATCAATCAATCATAAAACTATGTTTTCCCTCTAAACATCGTCTCACCTGTGGAAACTCTCAAAAAGATTTACCGCCCCGCAACACACCCGATTCA
>CALDNF010000147.1 GCA_937917475.1 uncultured Faecalibacterium sp. | reverse complement strand
GATGCCGCCGCCAATACCAGTCAGCGCTGCAATGCCAGCGCCCAGAGCTACCAATCCGTTCATAATAATATCTCCTTTGTAAATGTGTAAAACCTCTCAGTCCACTTCGCGTCCAGCTCCCCTATCAGGGGAGCCCTTGGCAGGTCGGTTCAGCCCCTGCTGGATGAAGCAGGCCCGATTTTCCGGCAGGGCGTGGGCCCTGCATTCTCGGGCAGAAATCATTCTTCGTCTCCGATATTCTCTTTCATAAACAGAGAAGTCAAAAAGACGAACACATAGGTCTGAATGAGACCATCGAACAAGTCGAAGTACAGGCTGAACACCGCCGGGACGAACACCGGAACGACCATCTTGATCAGCTCCATGATGACGAATGCACCCAGCACATTGCCGAACAGTCGCATACACAGGCTGGTGGGCCGGATGGCGATCTCGAGGATGTTCATCGGGGTCATAATGGGGGTGGGAGCTGCCAGACTCTTGAGGAAGCCTGCACCGCCCCGGGCGTGGATACCGGAATACTCGATGAGGACGATGCTCATCAATGCCAGTGCCGCCGTCACGTTCAGGTCCTTCGTCGGGGGCTTGATGCCAAACACACCGATCAGGTTGGAGCAGGCGATGTACAGGGCCACCGCCATCAGGTAGGGCACGTACCGCTTGCCTTTTTCACCCAGCAGACCCACAAAGAAATCGTTGATAGTCGTCACGACCAGTTCCAGTGCAGCCTGCCGTTTGGTGATGTGGTCCACACGAAGATTGCGGGTCAGAAGGATGGAACCCAGCACCAGGAATACCATGATGCCCCAGCTGACCACCACCGACTCCGGGATCTGCAAGCCGCCGATGGAGACCATCTCAACGTTCAGCTCTTCTTTCAGTGCCGCTGTCAATGCGTTCATCGCTCTGCCCCCTTTCTCATGTCTGGAAATACAGGTGAATATACCGTTTCACTCGCTCTCCTTTCGTTTTTCAATTCTTGTCAAAAGACATTGCACCGTTGAAAAAAGCAAGGAAGGCGGTTGATTTTCATCTTGCGCCCTCCTGCTTGTTCTCTGTTGATGCTGCCTTTTTCGGGTGATATCATAGCACTAATTTTTCGGCTTGGATAGAGCATCCGACGACATTCTACTTTTTGTTATATTCCATTTCGCTAATGTTCAAAAAGTGTTGTGCACTTTGTCCATAAATCAGTTGTTTCTGTCTATCTTTTGCACAACATCTTTTCCATTTCTTAACCAGCCATTCCATTTTCGACCAGTTGCAGTGGCACTTCTCGTCCCAAAATGCATGGAATATACACCATTTGTATATCCGGCATATAAAATTCATATAGTCGAAGCCGCTGTTGTACGCTTTAAATTTTGTTCAGCATACCCTCGATCAATTGCTTCTATACCTATATTATATACCAATTTTGCGATTGGTCCGCTTACTCTGCTTTTTCGTTGCGGCGGAACAGCAGACGGAAGATAAAGCGGGACAGCGGGCCGCAGTAGAACATCTGCCAGCACAGAGCCATCGGGAAGTTGCAGCCAAAGGTATGCACCCAGGTACCGAAGCTGGGCTCTTTGAACAGCAGCGTTGCGACCAGGCTCATGACCGGGCACATGATGCAGACAATCATCATGGAGATGGCATACGTAATGAACTGCGGCCGATCCGTCGGGCGCATAAACGTAAATGCAAGCCGGGTTGCCAGCTTTTCAACCACGAAGAACTCAAGGATAAATGCCACCGGGACCATGATCGGCATTTCGTGCAGTGCCATCCCAAAGGTTGCATTGGTCACACCGCCGGTCGCAAGGGCCACATTGTATACGATCATTCCGTAGCCCATAATGCACGCCATAACAATGGTGAATACGATTTTTTCCAGTAAAGTTTTCGGCATTAGAATAAACTCCTTTTCGTTCTCAGATGGAAATAACGTTCATCGCACCGGAACAGACAAAAAAGAAGCCGGACGAGCGGAACCTTCGTCTGGCTTCTGTGTGCGACTACCATTCATTGCCCTATATGATAGCACAAAGAGAGCGGATTCGTAAGGCCTGTCCCCGCTTTTCTCCCATTCTGCGCAATTTCATCCACAGACATCCCAAAATTTCTGGAGACTTCTACCGGTTCGCCGCCGGGCGTATTGTGTTCATTTCACAGTTTTCTTGTCATTTCTTGAAAAAGACTGTCTATTTTATTGTGCACTCTGCGAATAGACAAACCTGCATTGATTGAGTATAATAAAGCCAGAAACCAGACAAGTACAGCAGAAGATCAAATGAGATCTCACCCCGCTGGCTTTAAGAAGGAAGGAGCGAAGACCGATGGTTGATATGGAACCCGCACAGTGTGGACAGACTGTCGGGGTTCGCTGAGAAGCAAAACAGAGGCTCACCACAAACGGGATGTTTCCCCCGTATAAAAACACAAAATCAATTGAGCCGGTCTTGAGCATCAAAAATGTGAATCCAGAACAGTCTGTCGAGATAAAAATCCTCTGGCAATTCAAATAGATCCGCCGAAGGTGATTCCAATGATGAAAACTTTTGCACGGAGACCGATGTTTGAATAACCAGAAAGGAGCACCTCCGATGTACTAAGCAGTGGCTTCCCCCGCAAATCTGAATTGAAAGAATGTGGTAATATGAAATTCATCTTTATGATCTCGGTACCGCAGTCTAACAGTTAAGAGAAGGGTCAGTCCAATGTACAGAGTATAAAGTTTTAGATATCCCAGTTCTTCATCGTTTCAAGGAGCGATTTCTATGAAACGTTTGGTATCGACCGAAAAATGATGAACCGAGGAGAAGAGGCTTATGACTCCGAAGAAGTAAGTATCCTGCCGGATGAGGGCTTGCAACCGCCTTATCCGGCAGGTTTTTTCTTTTATTACGCAAAAATCTATTGCTCCTCCTGCCGTTCTCTGCTACAATGGAGAAAAATGACAGGAGGATATTTTCATGGTCAAACACATCATTCTCTGGCAGCTGAAGGACGAGCTGTCCGACGCTGAAAAAGTTGAGATCAAAGCCGGTATCAAAGCGGGACTGGAGGGTCTGGCCGGACAGATCCCGGGCCTTGTCGAGATCAAAGTCCACACCAATGCACTTCCCTCTTCCAACGCTGACCTGATGCTGGACACCACTTTTGACTCCGCCGAAGCTCTCAAGGGCTACTCCACTCATCCGGCTCATGTCGCCGTCGCCAACAGCAAGGTGCGCCCCTATTATAAGAACCGTGTCTGCCTGGACTACGAGGTCTGATATTGACAAATCCACGGTTTTTGCGTATTATAGGTAGAAGATACAAGGGATTATTCTGCCCCTGAGAAAGCAATCGCTCTCGTCCTTGGCGGGCTTTGACCCGACGGGATGGGAGCGTTTTTCCTGCCCACGATAGAAAGGAAGAGAAAACCCATGAGCGAGCATAAGACATTCTATATCACGACCCCCATTTACTATCCCAGCGACAAGCTTCACATCGGCCACAGCTACACCACTGTCGCCTGCGATGCTCTGGCACGCTTCAAGCGGATGCAGGGCTATGACGTCATGTTCCTGACCGGCACCGATGAGCACGGCCAGAAGATTCAGGACAAGGCTGCTGACGCCGGCGTGACCCCCAAGGAGTATGTAGACAAGATCGTTGCCACCGTCAAGGACCTGTGGAAGCTGATGGACATCAGCTATGACCGCTTCATCCGCACCACCGACGACTACCACATGGAG
>CALDNF010000146.1 GCA_937917475.1 uncultured Faecalibacterium sp. | reverse complement strand
TTTTGGCTAAATAACTCCGGTCTTTTTGTTAGGGCTTGTGCAACAGCCCCTTTTTGTACTCGCTTTCCACGAAATATCAGACTCTTATTTACAAACATCCTCCATGCAGCCGCCGAATCACCTTAAAGGCAACCTCATGCTCTGTTGTCAGCGGTTTTTTCAAAGCGAAGAAAATAACGCCGCTGGTCGGGCAGGTGATCTCCGCTTCTACCTCCGCAGTAAACGGGTCAAGAATCACGCCCAATTTCTGGCCATACTCCACTTCCTGCCCCGGTTCCACAAAACGGCGGAAGATTCCGCCCGCCGGGGTAAGCACATTGGCCATCTCACTTTCCTGTACGACAGAAGACAGATACCCGCTGTGGCAGTTGTAGCGCAACAAACCAACCCGGCTGAGATACCGCAGCACTGCGGCAACCGCCTCCTGTGCGCTGTACTCATCAATTTCATCGGTTTCTTTGGTGTAAATGCTGAACGCATTGGTTTCCCAGATCTGCCAGTTGTAGTTCAGCGTCGTCGTATCAATGGGGGCGGGCTTCCGCATAACCACATAAGGCAGGCCGAACAGATTGCCCAGGCTGGCCGTCTGATAACCGGTGTTCATGATGCGCACGTGGGGCACAAAGTCACCGGGCAGGTAGAAGGATGCAAAATGGATACCATATTTATAGCCCTGCACTGCTTCAAACAGTGCCGCAGCAATGCGCTGGGTCGTTTCGCCCTGATCATAGCCGGGAAACATCCGGTTGATGTCCGTTTTATCCATCGCCCAGAACCGGCTGCCCACATTCATGGAGAAATGGTTGACACAGGGCACCACCAGCAGTTCATTGCCGGGAGCAATGGCTCCCTGTTCTTCCAGTTTCCGGAGTTTCTTCACCAGCAGCGCACAGACATACATCTGCTGGACTTCATTTCCCCGCACGGCAGCTACCATGGCACAGGCCTTTTCCCCCGCACCAAAACGAAATCCCTTGATCTTGAACTTCTGGCGGTAGGGCGTTTCCAACTCATAAAGCGTTTCTTCTCTCATTTCTGGAATCCTCCTGTCAGGATGCGGGCCAGCAGACTGCCCGGATAGACCACGGGATATTCCCGCAGGGTAAAGAGCAGACCGTCTGCCGGAGCCATCAGAGTCTGCCGTACCTCACCCGTCAGCGGGTCTGCAATCACCGCCAGCTCCTGCCCCTTTTTCACAATGCCGTTATGCTCCACACTGGGAATGAAAATGCCCGCCTTATCTGCATTGATAAAGGCCACCTCATCCTTGCTGACGATGGGCTTGCGGGGTGGTTTCGTCTCACCTGCCCACATTCCCTGTGTGTGCATCAGATTCAGGATGCCGTCCACTAGCTGTTCTCCGTAGCTCTTGGTCAGCCTCATTCCAACACCCATCTCTACCACAAGGCAGTGTGTGCCGATGACATTCAGGCTGTGTGCCAATGTGCTTTCCAGTACCGTGGCCGCCGCATGGATCCAGACAAAGTCCACATTGAGCTGTTCGGCCAGCGGGACCAGTGCCGGGGCTGTCTCCTCTGAAATACGCACCTGCGGCAGTTCCCGCAGATAGATATTGGAGGCATGGATGTCAATGGCGATGTCTGCGCCACGCATATCTTCCACGACCTCATGGGCGTAATATTCCGCCATGGGGCCGTCGGTATCACCGGGGAAAATGCGGTTCATGTCCAGATCAAACAGCGGGATTCCTCTTTGAATGGTATTGATGCCCAGCGGGTTGACTGCCGGGTAAATATCCACCGTTCCGGTCAGAAGTTCCGGGTGCTCCTGAATCCGGCGGTTGAGTAGATAGACCACGTACTGACCTTCCAGCTCATCCCCGTGCACACCCGTGACCACACAGATTCGTTTCCCGCTGTCGTTGCCGGGCAGTGGAGTGAGCCGGTTCTTTTTCAGTTCCAGTTTTTCATGCACAGCAAGCGAAAGGCTTGCGACAGTTTCTTCCATTTTCTTACACGCTCCTGTCTTATAAAAACAAAAAGGCTTCTGCCGGTACTGTGCAGAAGCCCGGCGTCATTGCCTTTGATCCAATGATCCGTTACGGACATCCAGCCGCATCTCGGTGTGCAGAGTCTGCTCTGCCATTCCTCGAAAAACGCCCTGTTCCGCCCGGCAGTCGGCGGCATCCCGGCCCACGGCAAATCGCACATGGTCTTCTCCTGCTTCACAGGCAAAGGTGGGATCATAGCCATGCCAGCCATCCGGCAGCGCAATTTCTACCCACGCATGGGTCGCACCCTCACCGGGGACAAGCCCCATGCAATAGCGGGCCGCAAATCCGGACCGCCGTGCCAGTGCCAGCAAAATGTGTGCATAGTCCTGACAGACTCCGCTGCCCAGCGTCAATGCCTGTCCGGCTGTTGTGGAAATGCCTGTCACGCCCGGCACATAATGCAGCGAATTTGCTGCCGCCCTGTTCAGGAGTTCTGCCTGTTCCTGCGGGCTTTTCCCTTCCAGCGGCAGGCTTTGCCACAATGCTTCCAGTTTTTCGGTCATGGCGGTAAGTTCCGTAAACTGTTTCAGTACCGGGTTTACCGGCTCTGCCTGTGCATGGCCGTCCACCTGTACGATGCCATGGGAATCATAGCGGAAGGCCGTATGTGGTTCCTGACAGCTGCCACACACCAGCCAGCCGCCAAAACCATCCCGGTGCAGGCCATACGCCGCCGTCGGCTCGATGCAGATGGCGTAGCTTTGCAATTTCTGGGCATCGTCTTCCACCGGAAGACAGTGCAGTGCAAACGTATGCCCGCTGACCGGAGCCGAAAAGTCTACTCCGGTATGAAAATGAAATTCCAGTTCCTTCATTGTTCATTCCTCTGTGTTTTCTGTACAGCAGTTTTTTCGCCATTACAGATCGAGAAACAAATTTTCCAATGCTGCGATCTGTTCCTGCACCGCAGCATCCGGCTTGGAGGAATCCAGCAGCGAATCCACCAGCACCTCCAAGCGGTTCTTTTCGGGTGTGAGCTGCGTCTTGTACAGCCGATTGAACAGCCGTTCAAACTCTCTGCGGGTGCGCTCCGGTTCTTCATTCAGACGGAGATACAAATCCACCCGCTCTACGCTGGTTCCCAGCTTGATGATGCTGCGGGTCTCTTCGTCAAATATCGTTTCCTCACACGCACCACGGAATGCCAGAATGTCGTCCAGCACCCATTGGAGTGCGACCGCAGGCGTATCACTCTGCGCCGCTTTTTCCATTGCATTCATAGCCAGCTGGATGTACGAAAGCGTATCGGTGGTCAGGGTATCCCGCAGGACCACTGCATTGTCATACGCATAGGCCAGACTGGAGGCCAGTGAGTTGGGATTTGTCCGGTCAAAGAAATACCGCTTGCAGAAATCTGCGGTATCCACATAGCCGCCGGGAATTCCCAAACAGGCGCAGTACTCCGCATAGTTTGCCTCTCTTCCGTCCACGGCAGCATCGTAGATCGGTTTTGCTTTTTTCAGGCCTGTATACACACGCTCCGTATAGCGTCCCAGCCAGTACAGGCGGCTGGCCTTGTTCAGCGAGATAATACCCATGTGTCCTTAAAACCTCCTCCTTGCGAGCTGTTGACCACAAAACTGTCCGGGTTGCGGGAAAACCGGGTCAGGCCACTGGCCCAGACCTTTGTATCGTCGCCGCTGCTCAGCACAAATGCCCGCAGGTCTGCTTTGCGGGGCACCTTTTCACCGCCCTCCATAATGGGCAGGTCAAGAAAATCGATCACTTCCTGTGCAATGAAACGACGAGGTTCCTTCCGGATCGTCTTCCGGAAATCTTCCAACTGCCGCTTTGTCAGATCACGGCCAAACACCACACCGTATCCGCCTGCCTCGGCCACATCCTTGACCACCAGCGTTTCCAGATGGTCAAGCACATACTTTCGGTCCTCTTCATAGAAGGGCAGATAAGTCGGGGCGTTGTGCAGGATGGGCTCCTCTCCCAGATAATATTTTATCATTTTGGGTACAAAGTAATAGATGCCCTTATCATCTGCCACACCGTTGCCCGGTGAATTCAGCAGTGCCACATTGCCCGCACGGTAGGCATCCATAACGCCCGGAATACCAATCAGGCTTTCCGGCTTGAAGGTCAGCGGGTCCAGGTATTCGTCGCTGATGCGGCGGTAGATTGCTCCTACCCGCTCACCGCCGTGCACGGTCTTGAGGTACACGCAGTTATTCTCCACATACAGGTCGCCACATTCTGCCAGCACGGCACCAGTCTTTTCGGCCAGATAGCTGTGTTCAAAATAGGCTGCATTGTACCGGCCCGGCGTGAACACCACGTTGATGCCGCCGGTGTTCACCGAATCCATGGTCTGCCGCAGCAGCTGTGCATAGTTGCGGTTATCCATGATGGCGTTGTCGCTGAAGGTCTCCGGGCTGCACCGGCGGCAGAGTTCCCGTGCGATCAGCGGATAGGAAGCACCGCTGGGGATCCGGAGGTTGTCTTCCAGAATGAACCAGCTGCCATCCTTTGCCTGCACCAGGTCAATGCCGGAAATGTGGCTGTAAACTCCCTTGGGCGGCACAAAACCCTCGCACTGCGGCAGATAGCCGCTGCCCGCAAAGACAAAGTCCTCCGGCACAACGCCGTCCCGGATGATCTTTTTCTCCCCGTAAACGTCCTTCAGAAACAGATTCAGTGCATTGACACGCTGTACAAGCCCTTTGTCCAATATCTTGAACTCCTGCGCTGTGATAACACGAGGCAGCGGGTCGAACGGAAACAGCCGCTCCTGAAACGTGCCGTTTTTGTACAGGCCAAATTCAACGCCATATCGTGCCAGCTGGTCGTTGATGGTCTGTTGATGCTGTACCAATCGGT
>CALDNF010000145.1 GCA_937917475.1 uncultured Faecalibacterium sp. | reverse complement strand
CGAACAGGTCAACGAAGAGGAAGGAGAACATGACGGCAAAGAAGTTCAGGATGCCTACGCCGGAGAAATTGGTCTTGAACACCTGACCAAAGGTCTTGCCCAGAGCAGAGAAGTCAAAGCTGACGAAGGAGGTGGGGATCACCGAGTACATCCCGGCGTCAGGGTTGGGGATGTAGATGCCGGTGAGCTCGCAGAGGATGCCCAGCACCCAGGTGATGAGGATGCCGTACAGGATGCCGCCCTTGACCTTCTTGACCAGCAGGATGGCGGTGATCAGCACGCCCACCAGAGCCAGAATGGCACCGATGCCGATGCTGTGGAAGGTCTCGCCCTTGAAGTGCTGGTAGGTGACCAGAGTGGAATCGCTGTTGACGATGAGCTTGGCGTTCTGCAGGCCTACGAAAGCCACGAACAGGCCGATGCCCACGCTGACAGCACTCTTCAAAGTCATGGGGATGGCGTTGAAGATGGCCTCACGGACGTTGGTCAGGGAGAGGATGATGAAGATGATGCCCTCCACAAAGACGGCCATCAGGGCCAGCTGCCAGCTGTAGCCCATGGTCAGGACGACCGTATAAGAGAAGTAGGCATTCAGGCCCATGCCGGGGGCCAGCGCAAAGGGATAGTTGGCCAGCAGTGCCATCAGTGCCGTGCCAACAAAAGATGCCAGCGAGGTGGCGATCAGGACGGCATTGGCATCCATGCCGGAAGCGGACAGGATGCTGGGGTTGACCGCAAGGATGTAAGCCATGGTCATGAAGGTGGTAACGCCTGCCATGAGCTCGGTCTTTACGTCGGTGTGGTTCTCTTTCAGGTGAAAGATCTTTTCGAGCATGAAAGTTCCTCCTTTGAATGATGGGTCCGCCGCCAAGGCAGCAGCGGAAAGAACAAAATCTATTGTAGCACGGACCGAAACAGTTTGTCCATGGTAAAGATACAGAAAATTCACGTTTTTGTCGAATTTTTCTATATTAGTATGACTTACTTATGATTTTTTGCCAAAATCTTGGGAAAATGGCACACGGCTTGACTTTGCCCGGGGGCCGTGTTACTATAAATGTAACAAAATTGAATCATCTTGGCAAACCCGGTGTGAGCCGGGGACGCAAAGTTAGGAGCCTCCGGGCCGGGTGTTGCTTTCAGCGGACACCGGGCGGGAGGTAGTTCGGCTGCAATCCATCACTCCGAAAGAGAGGAGTGTGGGGTTGCAGCTTTTTTGTTGGCAGAAATCAGCCGGGCGAGAGAAGGATCATGCAGAAAAGATGGGACAAAAGGCTGGAGGAGAGAGCATGACGCTGAGAGAATGTTACCGCCAGATGGGCGGAAATTACGATGACGTAGTAGGGCGGTTTTACAGCGAACCGCTGGTAGGACGGTTCCTTATCAAATTTCTGGAGGACCCCTGTTTTGAGCAGTTGACGGAAGCCTTTGCGGCAGGCAATGTAAAGGATGCCTTCTGTGCAGCCCACACCCTCAAGGGCATCTGCCAGAACCTTTCCCTCGGCGGGCTGGGCAGGCCGCTGGTGGAGATGACCGAGCGGCTGCGGGCGGAAGACCTGGAAGGAGGCCGGGAGCTGCTGGAAGAGGTGCAGCGCAATTACCACAATACCATCCGGGCCATCCGCAGCTATCAGGAGAACCCGGAGGAAAGCGGTCAATAAAACTTACAGCAGATGTTCGGCAAAAAAGGCCGGATGTCTGCTTTTTGTTTGCAGCGGGGAAAATCCGGTCTCCGGATTGACACTCTTTGGAGGGGCGTGCTATTATAAAATTGTGAAATGACCCGGTGCGGCAAAGGGGGAGCGGTGCGATGAAACGGAAAAGGACCTTTCTGCTGGCGGTGCTGCTTGCGGCAGTGCTGCTGTTCGGCTGCGCCGTTTCTGCGGCGGGCAGCGAGAACAATGGGACACAAAAGATCGTTGTTGGAATGTCCGATTACACTCCCTACAGCGACTTTGACACCATCGAGGCCCCCATTGCCATTGACGTGGAGCTGGCGCAGGAGGCGTTCTGCCGGATGGGCTATCAGGTGGAAGTGGTTTTGATCGATTGGGATCAGCGGGACGCTCTGCTGGCCGACGGCACCATCGACTGCATCTGGGACTGCTTTACCATGACCGGGCGGGAAAATGATTATCAGTGGGTGGGGCCCTACCTTTACGCCAGTCAGGTGGCGGTGGTGCAGGCCGACAGCGATATCCGGACGCTGGCGGACCTTGCAGGCAGGCGGGTGGCCGTGCAGGCCATGAGCCTGACGGAAGACACCCTGCTGGAACGGAAAGATCCTGCTCTGCCTGAGATCGGCGAGCTGTATTCCTTTGACCGGATGGATGTGGTGCGCACCAGTCTGAGCAAGGGCTATGCGGATGCCGTCTGCGGCTACGAGGGGGAGATCATGCCCCTGCTGGAAGCATCTCCCGGGGAGTTCCGGGTACTGGACGAGCCCCTTGCCACCTCCCCGCTGGGCGTGGCCTTTGACAAAAACGATGACCCTGCCCTGCCCGAAGCCCTGCGGGAAACGTTGCGGCAGATGCGGGAGGATGGGACCATTGCAGCTACCGTAGAGGCTCATGGCATGGATGCCCGGATGGCGTTGGGAGGTCAGGGATGAAAACACTGCATTGGAAACGCCCTCCCCAGCCTTCAAAGAAGGCAAGGCGGAAGTTCTGGATCCTGACGGCGGGCATCGTCTTTTTGGTGGCAAGCTTTTTCCTGCTGGGGTATTATGATCTGAACGCCGCCAACGAGGCTGCGGAGGATGTGCTGGCCCTGCTGCGGCAGCGGGTGGTGCGGTATGAAGGATACCAGACCAACGACGAGACCAAGAGCCTGATCCGTCTGCTGGATAAAACCAGGGAGCTGAGCCAGCGTCTGGCCCGCTCCAGCAAGCAGAATCAGGATTTTCTGGACGAGTATGCCTATGAGCAGCGTCTGGACGGCATCCTTGTGCTGGATGGGAAAGGCGAACTGGTGCTCAGCACCTCTCAGACACCCGATAACCTCCATACATGGGAAGAACTGGCAAACGGTGAGAATGTCCTCGCCATTCTGGAACACCCCGAAAAATCCTACCTGACCCGGGATGACCGGAGCGGCACGGAATTTGATGTGGCGGTGGTGGCCCGGCAGGGGGAGGAACCCGGGGTCATTGTCTGCTATTGCAGCAAAAACTCGGTGAAGTACAACGCCAACGATATCACCTACGAGACCCTGCTGGACAATTATCACTTTGAGCTGGACGGCGTGGGCGGCATCTGGAACGGCCAGACCCTCATCAGCTCCGACGATGCGGCGGAAGAAAAGCTGAACGTGCTGATCCAGGAGATGGAAAATGCCAAGCGGCAGGATGCACACTGCCGCCTGCTCCACTTCTGGAACAGGAACCAGAAATGGTATGCCGCCACCGCCCGGCAAGGGGACAACTACACCCTCTACATTGCGTTCCCGGCACGGAAGGTCTTTCAGACCCGGAACATGGTCACGGCTACGCCACTGTTCCTTTTGATGATGTTCTGGATGGTCTATCTGCTGGCCGACAGCTATGCCCAGCAGGAGAACGAAGTCCGTATCCGCAAGCGGGAACAGGCCTATCAGGAACAGCTGCGCCGTTCCGCTGAGGAAGCGGAGCAGGCCAGCCGTGCCAAGGGCGATTTTTTGCGGCAGATGAGCCACGACGTCCGCACCCCCATCAACGGCATCCGGGGAATGATCGAGATCGGCAACAGCTTCCCCGAGGATGCGGCAAAGCAGGCCGAGTGCCGCCGCAAGATCTGGGAAGCTTCGGGCTTTCTTCTGGACCTTGTCAATGAGGTGCTGGACATGAGCAAGCTGGAATCCGGCGAGCTCGTGCTGGAAGAAAAGCCCTTTGACCTGACCGAGACGGTGGAAAGCGTCTGGGATATTCTGGAGGGGCAGGCCCGGTCTGCGGGCATTGCCATGGAGAACGATACGCAGAAATTTGAGCACCGGTATCTCATCGGCAGCCCGCTGCACCTGCGGCAGGTGCTGCTGAACATCGGCGGCAACGCCATCAAATATAATAAAAAGGGCGGCAGCATCCGGTTCACCGTCCGGGAGATCGCATCGGACGGCGAGACTGCAACCTATGAATTTATCAGCAGCGATACCGGCATCGGGATGAGCGAGGAGTTCCAGAAGCGGGCCTTTGAGCCCTTTGCACAGGAGAACGCCAGTGCACGCACCCGGTATCAGGGCACCGGACTGGGGCTGTCCATCTGCCGGCAGCTGGTGGAGCAGATGGGCGGCTCCATCCGGATGAAGAGCCGACAGGGCGAGGGCTCCACCTTTACCATCACCCTGCAATTCCGGCTGGACCCGGCCCACCGCACCGGCGGAAAATGGCCGGAGGCCCCGGAGAGCGAATCCCCTGCCGGGATGCGGGTGCTGCTGGCTGAAGACAACGAGCTGAACATGGAGATCGCCGAGTTCCTTTTGCAGCGGGAGGGACTTACCGTCACCCGGGCATGGGACGGCGTGGAAGCCGTGCGGATCTTTGAGCAGTCGGCCCCCGGCAGCTTTGATGTGATCCTGATGGATGTGATGATGCCGGGCATGAACGGTCTGGACGCTGCCCGGGCCATCCGGGGCATGACACGGCCCGATGCAAAGACCGTGCCCATCTTTGCCATGACCGCCAACGCCTTTGCGGACGATATCGCCAGCAGCCGGGCAGCCGGAATGAACGAATATCTGGCCAAGCCGCTGGATATGGATGCCCTGCGCAAGCTGCTGCTCAAATACAAAAAAGGAATAACGGATTGATTTTTTTCACAGGTTGTGTTATCTTTATCTGAGAATCCCTACTCTTTAGGTGTGGAAATGCCGGTCGTTGTGGGCCGGAAACGTGTGTGTGATAATGAAGAAGCAGGAAAATTATGGCCGAACAAAATGAGCAGAAGCACCTCGTCCGTGAGGACGAGGAGATGCAGGAACTCCGCAAAGTCTACAAGAGACTTTACACCGATGCCCTGACCGGTGCCTATAACCGCCGCTACTACGAGGATCATCTTCGCGGCAAGTACCTGTCGGCGGGCATCGCCATGATCGATCTGGACGATTTCAAGCTCTGCAACGATACTTTTGGGCATCAGGCGGGAGACAGCGTGCTGCGTACCGCAGCGGGCATCATCCAGCAGAATATCCGGGGCACAGATTTTCTGGTGCGGTATGGCGGCGACGAGCTGCTGCTGGTGCTGCCGGAGATCGACCGGGAATCCTTTGAACGGAAACTGAACAACATCAAACAGAGGCTGGGCATGGCCATTATCCCCGGCTATGAACGGATGCGCATTTCGGCCAGCATCGGCGGCGTGCTTTCGGCAGGCACGGCGGTAGAGGATGCGGTGCGGGAGGCCGACCGCCGGATGTATCTGGCCAAGCGGCAGAAAAATGCTGTGGTCACCGACAACACCGGTCTGGATGCGGCTGCCGTCCGCCCGGAGGAGAAGCCTCTGGTACTGGTGGTGGACGACTCGGAGATGAACCGGGAGCTGCTGCGGGCCATCTTGCAGGAGCAGTTCCGGGTGGCGGAGGCTGACAGCGGCCTTGCCTGCATGAAGCGGCTGGAAGAGTACAGCGGGGATGTGGCCCTTGTGCTGCTGGACATCGTCATGCCGGACATGGACGGCTTTGAGGTGCTGGACTGGATGAACAGCCACGGCCTGATCGATGAAGTGCCGGTCATTATGATCTCCAGCGAGGACCGGGTCCCGGTGGTGCGCCGTGCCTATGAGCTGGGAGCGGTGGACTACATCAGCCGCCCCTTTGATGCCCGGGTCGTTCAGCGTCGGGTGGGCAACACCACCCGGCTCTACGCCAAGCAGCGGCGGCTCAACACCATGCTGGCCCAGCAGTTCTATGAACGGGAGAAGAACGACCGGATCATGATCGGCATCCTGAGCCGGGTCATGGCCCTCCACAACGGCGAGGACGGCGACCATGTCCGCCGGGTGCAGCGGCTCACCGGCCTTCTGCTGGATCGTCTGGCCCAGAAGACCGACCGTTATGACCTTTCGGCGGCACAGCGCAGCCTCATCGCCACGGCTTCGGCCCTCCACGACATCGGCAAGATCGCCGTGGGCGGGGGCATCCTGCGCAAAAAGGAGCCCCTCACCCTGGAAGAGGCTGCCCATATGCGGGAACATCCCATGCTTGGGGTGAACATCCTGAGCAGCCTGAAAGAATATCAGGATGAACCGCTGGTCTGCACGGCCCGGGAGATCTGCCACTGGCACCATGAGCGGTACGACGGCACCGGCTACCCCGATGGACTGGTGGGGGAGGAGATCCCCATTGCTGCGCAGGTGGTGGGCCTTGCTGATGCCTGCGATGGGCTGATCACAGCCCGTCCGGGGCGGGCGGCACTGACCTGTGACGAGGCGGTGCGGCAGCTGACCGAGGAACAGAAGAGTCACTTCAACCCCCTGCTGCTGGAATGCTTTGTGGCCATTCAGGCAGACTTGAAGGTGGAACTGGAAGAGGAACAACGGCTGCATCTCAAATAACAAAACCAGGAAGGAACAAAACCATGGCTGACATGATAGAGATCAAGCATCTCCATAAATACTTTGGTGACCTGCATGTTCTCAAGG
>CALDNF010000144.1 GCA_937917475.1 uncultured Faecalibacterium sp. | reverse complement strand
ATGGTGCACGGCCCATCAAGCGGTTCATCCAGAGCCGTGTGGAGACCCTGATCGCCAAGGCTATCATCGAGGGCCGCTTTGCCGAGGGTTCCACCCTCACGGTGGACTACGACGGCAGTGCGCTGGTGCTGCGCTGAGAACGTTTTCCCCTATAATTTACACGTTTTATACCTTCACGCAAGCTGTAACGCTTGCGTGAAGATACGGAATATGATATTATAGACTATGAACAATGTGCTTTTCATCGTCGAAGGCAACGGTGGAAAGCACATTTTTGTATAACCTCTCAGTCTCGCTATCGCTCGCCAGCTCCCCTGGTAGGGGAGCCCTTGGCAAAAAGAGAAAGCTCTGCCCGACTGCCAAAGCCTCCCCTCAATAGGGGAGGTGGCATCCCGAAGGAATGACGGAGAGGTTGACTCATTATAATACAGAAAGTTGAGTGTGATTTTCCTTTTTATGGACGATGGCAGTATTACGCTTTTGGTGGCGTTGGTGATCCTGGTGGCATTTTCCGCCTTCTTCTCCGCCTCCGAAACCGCATTTTCCTCCCTGAACCAGATCCGGCTCAAGAGCCGTGCGGATGACGGCGACGCCTCCGCCGCACGGGTCCTTGCCATGGCGGAGCAGTACGACAAGCTCCTCTCCTCCATCCTCATCGGCAACAACATTGTGAACATCGCCGCAGCCTCCATCGGCACCATCCTCTTTACCCGGTTCTTCGGGCCGGAGCGGGGTGCCACCGTCAGCACCATCGTGCTGACCGTCGTGGTGCTGATCTTCGGCGAGGTCACCCCCAAAAGCCTTGCCAAGGAGATGCCGGAGCGGGTGGCAACTTTCGTCTCCCCCTTCCTCAACCTCCTGATGGTGATCCTGACGCCCCTGACCTGGCTGTTCAGCCAGTGGAAAAAACTGCTGAACCATTTTGTCCACAGCAGTGAAAGCGACTCCATCACCGAGGGCGAGCTGATGACCATGGTCAGCGAGGCCGAGAACGACGGTGAGCTCACCGACCGGGAGAGCGAGCTGATCCGCAGTGCCATTGAGTTTGACGATGTAGAGGTAGAAGAGATCCTCACCCCCCGTGTGGACGTGGTGGCTGTGGCGGACGATACCTCGCTGGAAGATCTGGCTCAGACCTTTGCGGACTCCGGTTATTCCCGCCTGCCCGTCTACCATGGCACCATCGATAACATCATCGGCGTGGTCCATGAAAAGGATTTCTATCTTGCCCGACTGAAAAAGGCCGCCACCCTCGAGGATCTTGTGGTGCCCACCCTGTACACCACCGGCTCCACTCAGATCTCTCAGCTGCTGCGCACCCTGCGGGAGCAGCACCATCATCTGGCTGTGGTCGTGGATGAATACGGCGGCACCGAAGGCATCATCACCCTTGAGGACATCCTTGAGGAGCTGGTGGGTGAGATCTGGGACGAACACGACGAAGCTACGGAGGACTTCCGCCAGCAGGCAGACGGCAGCTGGCTGGTCTCCGGCTCTGCCAGCGTAGACGATCTCTTTGAGACACTGGACCTGCCCGAGGACGACGAGATCGACTCCAACACCGTCAACGGTCTGGTACAGGAAAAGACCTGCCACCTGCCCAAGGTAGGCGACCACTTCTCGCTGGGCAGCTACAATGGCGTGGTCACCCGCTGTGCCCGCCGCCGGGTCACTGAGGTCCGCCTGACGCCCGCCTCCCCTGCCGCCGAGTCTGACAAAGACGACGAGAAGGAAAAACGCTTCAACCGCCTTGCTCCCCGCAGTGAGAGCCGGAGCTGAGCTCTTTTCCCCTGAATATAGCAAAACCGGCAGTGCCGCCCCTTCATCGGGGATGACACTGCCGGTTCTTTTTTGCGTTTTACTGCTGTTTCCAGCGGCGGGCGATGCCCATGCCCAGCGCATAGGGGCCGGTATGCACCGCAATGGTGCAGCCGATCTGCAGCAGGCCCACCTCACACTGGCAGGCGGGATACTTTGCACGGAGAGCCGCACGGGTCTGCATCCAGAGCCGCTTGCCCTCTTCCTCATCGTAACCATAGCCCACGGTGATGCGGTAATCGTCGGGAGTGGCACCCTCATGGGCATCCAGATAGCCCATCAGCTGCTCCAGCGCCTTTTCAAAGCTCTTCTGCCGCCCCCGGGCCACGCCGCCCGAGAAGATCTCGCCGTCCTTGAAGAGGATCATGGGCTTGATGCCCAGAATGTTGGCCGCACGGCCGGTTACTTTGCCGATCCGTCCGCCCTTGATGAGGTAATCCAGATTGCCCACCGTG